>DAIRDY010000016.1:4318-20035 GCA_036795935.1 Moraxellaceae bacterium
GGCGTGGTGATGTATCTCGGGGTCTGGCCGACATCGCTGCTGGCCAGGCACTGGCGACAACGGCGTGCGCACAACGAGGCCGCATGCGCCGATGCCGAACCGCCGGCCATGTAGGTGCCGGTAATTGGCATCATGCCGACGATTGTTTTCATGAACGGGGGAACCGTTCTTCACCCAAGGAGCTGACATGACCCTGCGCCACCTCCACCGCTACTCCGCCGTGCTGCTCGGCCTGTTCCTGCTCGCGCACCTGGCCAATCACCTGGCCGGACTGGCCGGCATCGACGCGCATATCGCGCTGATGGAGCGCCTGCGCACGGTGTACCGCTTTCCGCTCATCGAGGCGCTGTTGCTAGCGGCGGTCGGCGTGCAGGTGGCCTCGGGCATTACCTTTCTCGTGCGCGGCTGGAAAAAGCGGCGCGGCGCGGTGTATGCGCTGCAGGCGGTGTCGGGCGGCTATCTGGCGTTCTTCTTCCTGAACCATGTCGGCGCCGTGCTGGTCGGCCGCACCGTGCTCGACCTGGACACCAATTTCCATTTCGCGGCTGCCGGCATGCACGTGGCGCCCTTCCACTTCTTTTTCATGCCCTATTACTTCCTGGCCGTACTGGCGCTGTTCACGCATGCGGGCTGCTTCCTGTACTGGCGGCGGCTGCGCGCCTCGCCCGGCGGCGCACGGCAGGCACTGGCGCTGTCGATGACAACGGGCGCGGTACTGGCGCTCGTCATCGTGCTGATGCTGGCCGGCGCTTTCCATCCGGTGGCGATACCGGCGGAGTACCGCACGCTCTATGAAAACCTGGCGCCCTGATCCGGGCGAATCACGCGGAGGCCTCACCATGAAGAAAATGAATCCCGTGCAGCAGGCGGCGTTTGCCAGCGAGATGGCGGCGGCCAAAAAAGAACTGCAGGCGGGCCGGCAGGAAACGGCCCAGGCCCATCTCGAGCGGGCGCACGTGATCGGCCAGGCCCATCCCCTGCCGCACGCGCTGACGCACTGGTGGATGCTGAAAATCGAATGGCAGCGCCATCATCCGGTAGCAGTGGCCGGGCAGGCCATACGCATGGTCTTCGGTGGCCTGGCCTCCGCCATCGGCGTGATTCCTGTCGGCAACACCGGCGGCAGCAACATCAGCATGTTCAAGCGCCTGCCGGTCGATCCCGAGCTGCAGGCCATCATCGACGGCAAGGCAAAGCCGGAAAAATGATGCCGGCAGCGCGCGGCAAACCTGCCGCCACAGCGTCGGTCTGTGGTCATTCACATGACACCACGCGCGCGATCTGAACCCGCCGCGCTGCCATGGCCACCGGCAGTGCCCGCCATGCATCCCAGCCATCTGCTGATTGGTGAGGCCTGCCTGATCGTCAGGGCACAGGCCTTGCCCAATGGCTATAACCAGCGCCCCGGCATCACCTTGCTGGCCGCCGCCGGTTCTGCACCACTGACACTGGAAATAGAGGGACAGACGGCCACTGCCGATGGCTGGTTGCTGGCCCCCGAACTGCGCCGGCGCTTCACCCGACCGCAGCCACACATCAGCATCACGCTCGAACCGGGCCACCCGACGTATGCCCGCCTGCTGGCATGGGCACGACAGCATCCGCACCACCACCGGCCGCTGCACAGTGACGCCGGCATTGCCGCACTGACGCGCCTCGCCGACGAGCAGGCACTGGTGTGCTGGATCAGCCGCCTGCTCGACCGGCACCAGCAACCGGCGGCCTTGCCGAATCCCCGACTGGCGCATCTGCTGTCACTGCTGCGTGCAGCCGATACCGATGTCACGGCGGAGCGCCTCTGGCAGGCGTTCCGCCAGCACTATCCGGGCACGCAAGCCCATCATTCGCACTGGCTGCAGCACTCGATCGGCATTCCGCTGCGCAAGCTCGTGCTCTGGCGCAAGCTGCGCCGCGCGCTGGAAATGCTCAGCGACAACCGGCCGGCAACGGAAGTTGCCCATGCCGCCGGCTTTGCCGATTCGGCACACCTCTCGCGCATCTGCCTGCGCACCTTCGGCCTGAAGCCCTCGCAGGCCAGCAACCACAAAATCCTTCAAGTGCAACGCCTGCCTACCGACTGAAACTGGCCGCCCCAACTCGCGTGGAGGCCGTCATGGCACATCTGGACATCATTGTTGTCAGTGGTCTGCTGATCATTCTTGGCGTGCTTGAACTGCTGGCAGGACGCCTGCTGAACCGGCGCCAGCCGGATGAGCTGATCGTCGATGCGGTCAGCCTTGCGCAGTTCGTGCTGCTGATCAAACCCGCCATCATCGGCGGCGCTGCCCTGCTGCTGGGCGCCTTCCTGCCCGGCCATGCCGGCGTGCTGTCGGAAATGCCGCTCTGGCTGGCGGTGCTGCTGGTGATCTTGCCGGCCGATTTCATGCACTACTGGTATCACCGCCTGGGGCATACGCTGCCGTTCATGTGGCGCATGCACCGCACGCATCACACCGCCACCGCCATGAGCATCACCGTGGCTTACCGCGAAAACTGGCGCTGGTTCCTGTTCATGCCCGACATCTGGTATGCCGGCGTGCTGGTGTATCTGGGGCTGGGCGAAGCCGTACTGATCAGCCACATGATTTTTGGCAGTGCGAATGTGCTGGTGCACAGCGCCTTTGCCTGGGACAGCGTGTTGTACCGGAGGCGCTGGCTGGCACCGCTGGCCTGGGTGCTGGAGCGCGTGGTCCAGCTGCCCAGCACGCACCGGGCACACCATGCGGAGCTGGATGCGCAGGGCAAGCCGCCGCACCACAACTTTGCCCAGCTTTTGTTCATCTGGGACACGCTGTTCGGCACGGCCCGCTTTCCGCGCGACCGCTATCCCGAGCGCTACGGCATTCCCAAAGATCCCGGCGACCCCTGGCAAGCCCAGTTGTGGTGGCCACTGGTGCGCTCCGACAAACCCGACAGCGACTACAACTGAGGACACCGCGGCAGACGCCGGGCGGCGGGCACGGATGCGAAGGGCATGCTGGCGCGGCATGCGCCACGTCGGACTTGCCTGCGCACGCCATGGCCGGCAGTCTTGCGACTTGCGCCCTGACACCCTGCCCTGCCGCCGCCACGGAGCCGCCCATGCCGTTCACCCTCGCCCTGCGCTTTGGCGTGCTGCTGCTCGGCATCGGCCTGGGCGCGGCGGCCGTGTACAGCTGGCAGTCGGGGTCGCCGCCTGCCTGGTCGTTTGCCGCAAAGCGGGCGGACACAGTGGTGCAGACATCGCAGGTGCGTTCGGAAATCATCGGCAATGGCACCGAACGCCATCACCCCGTGGTGACGGTGAGCTGGCCGCCGGGCAGTGCTGCCATGCAGGAGCTGGCATCGTTGCGCCCGGTGTTTTCCGCCTACCGGCGCGACGAGGCCGAGGCCGTGGTGGCGGCGCATCCTCCGGGCCGGCGACTGGCGGTGCGGGTGCTGGACGGCCTGCCGCATGCCGACCGCCACGACCGCTTCCAGCTTTTCCATGCCGTGCTCATGAGCCTGATGAGCCTGATCGTCACTGCACTGGGCGCACTGTTTTTCGTGATTTTCCGTGATGACGCCACGCCGTCATCACCTGCCAGCCCCGGGAAGCCTGCACCATGAGCAATGTCCTGCCCTTCAAGAAGCCGGTCGCCAAGGCCCGCGGCATGTGCCAGCACGGCTTCCACAAATGGAAGATCGTGCAGGAGAAGCAGTTCGACGTGCAGCAGGGCAAGCTCGTCACCGTGTACACGTGCGAGCGTTGCGGCGAACAGAAGGTGAAGGCGCTGTAGGCATACTCATGCACGCCCCCTTCAGCAATGCCTTGTACTGGCTGCATAGCGTTCATGTGCATTCGTACAGGCAGTGTCCAACACAAAACTGGGCATGTCCTTTCCCGCTTTTCGCTCATCCGTAAAAATTTCTCCTGCGTCCTGCATCCGGCATGAACACAGCTGCGTAATCACCATGGACGACGCCACGAACGGCGACGTTGCTCCACACCGGGGCTTTGATCCAGTGACAAGGAGAATTATCCATGGTCATCCGCAAACAATGCTGCGGGGCGCTCGCACGGGCTGCCCTGCTCGGCACCGCCCTTGCCGGCGGCGCACAGGCTGCCGACCGCAGTCACACCGTCAGTGACAAGCTGCTGCTTACCGGTGGCGTGACCCAGGTTGAAGGTGCCGCCGGCGGGGGGCTCACGCCGTGGGCAGTCATCGGCGGCTATGGCACCGGTGACCAGATCGGCGGCAACGCTTTCTACACCCGTGTTACCACCAGCGACTACAACCTGGAAACCTACGGTGCGCTGATCGGCATCTTTGATCGTGTCGAGCTTTCCTTCGCAAAGCAGAAATTCGATACCGGTGCGCCCGGCGTGATCGTGCGGTCTGTGCTTGGCGCACCGACCGATGGCAGTTTTTTCCTGCGCCAGGACATCTATGGCCTGAAAGTTCGCCTGCTCGGCGAGGCCGTGCTCGACCAGGATCGCTGGCTGCCACAGGTCTCCATCGGTTTGCAGCACAAGATCAACAGTGATTCCACCGGCGCCGTCGCAAAGGCCGTGGGTGCCACGGATGATGAAGACACCGATATCTATCTGAGCGCCACCAAGCTGCTCCTTACCCAAAGCCTGCTGCTCAATGCCACGGTGCGTGCCACCCGTGCCAACCAGTTTGGCCTGCTCGGTTTCGGCGGCGACAAAAATGATTCGCACGAAGCACAGTTCGAAGCCTCGTTTGCCTACCTGCTCAGTCCGAAATGGGCCGTTGGCGGCGAATTCCGCACCAAGCCGGACAACCTCGGCCTGCGGCTCGGTGGTGCGCGCGTACTCGAAGAAGACAGTGCCTGGGATGTGTTCGTGGCCTATGCCCCGGCCAAGAACATGTCGCTGACACTGGCTTATGTCGATCTCGGTCGCATCGTCAGTCTTGCCTCGACGCTGGCTGGTGGCGAGGAAAAACAGCGCGGCAGCTACGTGTCTTTCCAGGTCGGCTACTGATCCATGCCACCGAGCAAACGGAGAATTACCATGAACAAGACAAACATGAACCTGAAGCTTGTGGCCATGACCGCTGCTGCCTTTTTTGTGCAGGGCGGCCTCACCTTGCTGCCGCTGCCCGCAGTAGCCGCCAGCGACAGCGTGCCGCTGGTACGTTGCTGCGGTGACGACATGACCGTCTACCGGGACTTCGGTGAAAGAGAAGGCATTCAGCGGCTGATGGAAGACTTCATGCGCGATCTTCTTGCCGACGATCGCACACGACCCTTCTTCGAGAAAGTAGACCAGCAGCGCGTCATCCTCATGCTCACCGAGCAGTTCTGCCATGCCGCTGGCGGCCCCTGCGAATACCGGGGACGCTCGATGACGGATGCCCATGCCGGGATGGGCGTGAAGCGCGAGCATTTCAACGCACTGGTCGAAGTGCTGCAGAAATCCATGAACCGTGCAGGCATACCTTTCCGGTCGCAGAACAGGATGCTGGCCGTGTTTGCCCCCATGTACCGTGACATCGAGCAGCGCTGAATCGCTCAGGGCTGAGGCCACCTGTGCACGGGCAGGATGCCCACGACTGGCCTACCCGCCGCAAGGCGGGTTTTTTCTTGCACAAAAAAAGCCAGACACGACCTGGCCTGGCTCAAGAAAACGCCGGGAATCAGTGCTGATCACCGAGGCTGCGCAGATACTCGATGAGCGCCGCACGTTCGGCGGCATCGGGCACCTTGTAATACATGCCCTGCCCGGGCAGGAAGGCCGCAGGGTCGCGCAGCCAGGCATCGAGTGCGGCTGCATCCCAGTGCACGGTCGCTGCCGCCAAGGCACTGGAATAGCGGTAGCCGGGCGCACTGCCCGCACGCCGGCCATAAACGTCCCGATGGAGCGGGCCGGCAGCATGCCGGTCAAGCGCGTGGCAACCGGCACACTTGCTCCGCCACAGTGCCTCACCATCCGGCACCGCCAGCGTGGAAGCTGAACACGAGGCCAGCAAGAGCCCCAGAGAGGTTAGTTGGGCCAGGGAAAAGCTGCGCATCTGTCTGCCTCCTCGGGCATGCCGTCACTGCGTCGACTCATGACAGATACGGCGGCCTGCCGCAGATGGATGCAGTCGGCGTTATGCTTTCCCCAATAAAAAACGGGCGCGATCATCATCGCGCCCGTTCTTGTGCCGCTACATCGAGTCGCTCAGGCGGTGGCCTTCTGCTTCTTGCTGCCTTTCACGGCCTTGAGCGCCGGGGCGTCCGCCCGGGCCGGCGCTTCGGCACGGCCGAACACATAGTTGGCGCCGTTCACCGCACGCGTCTCCAGCCAGAACTTCCAGGTGGAATGCGGCCACAACGCGAAGTTGCCGCCTTCGGCGCTCTGGTACCAGCTGGTGCAACCCGAAGTCCACACGGTGTCGCGGAAGCCCTTCTGGATGCGCGCATTGAAGGCATCCTGCACTTCCTGCTTCACCTCGATGCTGTCGGCGGCTTTTTCCTTCATCAGCTTCATGCACTCGATGATGTAGTGCACCTGCGCCTCGATCATGAAGATGATGGAGTTGTGGCCAAGGCCGGTGTTGGGGCCGACCAGCTGGAAGAAGTTGGGATAGCCGGCCACCTGCGCGCCGTAATAGCCCTGCGCGATGTCCTTCCAGTCCTCCAGCAGGTTGTGGCCGTCGCGGCCGATCATCGGGAAGCCGCGCAGGTAGACGCGCGGGTCGACCACAAAGCCGGTGCCGAGGATGATGCAGTCCGCCGGGCGCTCCACGCCGTCACGGGTGACAATGCTGTTCGCGCGCACTTCCTGGATGCCGTCGGTGACCAGCTCCACGTTGTCGCGGTTGAAGGTCGGGTAGTACTTGTTGGAAATCAGGATGCGCTTGCAGCCGATGGTGTAGTCGGGCGTCAGCTTCTCGGCCAGTGCCTTGTCCTTCACCTGGAAGCGGATGAAGAGCTTGGCCAGGCGCTGCAGCTGCTTGGCCACGCCGGCATTCAGGATGGGCATCAGGCGCGATTCGTTGCTCCAGTACAGGCGGGCGCGGTGCAGGCTGCGCAGTGCCGGGAACATCGCGAACAGTTTCTTTTCGATGCCGAGGTAGCCGCGCTCGTCGCGCGGGATGACCCAGGCCGGCGTGCGCTGGAACACATAGAGCTGCTTCACGTCGGGCGCGATTTCCGGCACGTACTGGATGGCGCTGCCGCCGGTGCCGATGGACACCACATTCTTGCCGCGCAGGTCGTAGTCGTGGTCCCACTGCGCCGAGTGGAACACCTTGCCCTTGAAATTCTCGAGGCCGGGAATCTTCGGAATGGCCGGCACATGCAGCGGGCCGGTGGCCATCACGAAGTGGCGGCAGATGTAGGTGTCGCCGGCCTGCGTGGTGACATGCCAGCGCGCGGAGGCTTCGTCGTAGCGGGCGCCGTTCACGACCTGGTGGAAGCGCACGAAGGGACGGATGCCGAACTTCTCGGTGGTGTCGAGAATGTACTGGTGGATTTCCGGCTGCGGCGCGTAGCGCTTGCTCCAGTCGCTCTTGGGCGCGAACGAGAACGAATACATGTGCGACTGCACGTCGCAGGCCGCGCCCGGGTAGCTGTTGAAATACCAGGTGCCGCCGACGTCACCGCCCTTTTCCAGGATGACGAAGTCGTCATTGCCGGCCTCGCGCAGCTTGATCGCCATGCACAGGCCGCCAAAGCCGGCACCAAGAATGACGACATCCAGTTCACGGGTTTCGGGATTGATTGGGGCTTTGCTGGTCATGCGGCACCTCGGGGTGTCAGTTCTTGTGTGGGCGCCAGGACGGGCACTGGCGTCATGGCCGAACTTTAGGGCTGGCCTGACCCGGTGGATATGCTAGGCTGCCCCAAAAATTGATAATTCCGGCCAATGCGGCTGATACCGGTCATGTCCACCCACTCCATCCTCGGCCTGCTCTACACCCTCCGCGGCCTCATCGACCAGGGCGAAGACCTGTCGCCGGTGCTGGCCAAGTACCGGCTCGACCCGGACCGCCTCGATCCCACGGCCAGCATCGAGCGCGCGCTGGAGTTGCGCATTTACGTCGACATCGCCAACTGCCTGCAGGACCCGCTGGCCGGGCTGCGCACCGGCGGCTATTTCGGCTTCACCGGCTACGGCCCCTTCTCCATGCTGCTGATGACCAGCCCCGATGCCTACGAGGCCTTCCAGACCGGCATCCGCTACCAGCAGCTGACCTTCCTGTTCAGCACCATCCGCCTGGAGCCCGGTGACAAGGAAAGCGTGCTCGTGCTCTCTCCGGTGGCGCTGCCGCCCAAGGCCTTCCGCTTCCGCATCGACGGCGAGCTCTCCGGCACCTACAAGCTGCTGCGCGACATGCAGCAGGCCGTGGGCATGAACATGGACCCGCTCGGCATCGAGATTCCCTATCCGAAGCCGGCCGAGGCCGCGGCCTATGAAGCGCATTTCCGCTGCCCGGTGAGCTTCGGCCAGGGCACGGAGGTGCGCTGCCGCATTCCGAACGCCGGGCTGCACATGCGCTTCCCCACTGCCGATGCCACCGCCCATGCCATGTACCGCCAGCTCTGCGACCAGCAGCTGGCGCGGCTGCGCGCCGGCAGCGAAGAGCGGCTGTCGGACCAGGTGCTGTCGCATCTCGAGCTGTTCAGCGAGCGCTTCCCGGCGGCGGCCGAAGTGGCCACCGCCTTCGACATTCCCGAACGCAGCTTCCGTCGCCAGCTGAGCGAGGAAGGCACGTCCTTCCGCGCCCTGCTCGACGACGTACGCTTCCGCAAGGCACAGCAGCTGCTGGCCGGCACACAGCCGGTGGAAGCAATTGCGCTGCAGCTGGGCTATGCCGAATCCGCCGCCTTCATCCACGCCTTCCAGCGCTGGGCCGGCACCACGCCCGCCGCCTTCCGCGCCGCCAGGCGACGCTGATCCACAGGGACATCCCGCCATGAGCGAAAGCACTGCCGCCACCGTCAAACCCTGGGCCCTGCTGGCGGCCGTCGCCGCCGCCGGCATTGCCGCGCTCGGCCCGGACGAGCCCGCCACCCGTGCCGGCATGGCACTGTTCGCACTGGCCGGCGTGCTCTGGCTGACCGAAGCCGTCGCCCTCACCTTCACCGCGCTGCTGATTCCGCTGCTCGGCGTGGCGCTCGGCCTCGCCAGCGTCAAGGCGGCGCTGGCGGGCTTTGCGCACCCGGTGATCTTTCTTTTCCTGGGCGGCTTCGCGCTCGCGGCCGCACTCTCGCGCCACGGCATTGACCGCTGGCTGGCGTCGTGGCTTTTGGCGCTGGCACGCGGCCGCGCCTTGCCCGCCGCGCTCTTGCTGGCACTGGCCACGGCACTGTTGTCGATGTGGATCAGCAACACCGCCGCCGCCGCGATGATGCTGCCGATTGCCATCGGCCTTGCCGCACCGCTGGGCGAGGGCTTTCCGCGCTACCGGCTGTTCCTGCTGCTCGGCCTGGCCTGGGCGGCCAACATCGGCGGCATTGCCACGCTGGTCGGCAGCCCGCCGAATGCGATTACCGCCGCCGCGCTGGGCTGGGGCTTTGACGACTGGCTGAAAGTGGGCCTGCCCGCCTTCCTGCTGCTGTTTCCGCTGGCGCTGGCGGTGCTGTTTCATGCGGTGCGCCCGGAGCCCGATCTGCCGGCCGTGGCGGCGAGTGCCCGCGCGCCCTTCCCTGCCACACGCGAAGCCACACTGACGGTGGCGATCTTCACGCTTACCGTCGGCCTCTGGGTGTTCGGCGCGCCGCTCGGGCGGGCGCTTGGCATCGAGGGCGATTTCGACAGCGCTGTCGCCGTGCTCGCCATCGTGTTGCTCGGCCTCACCCGCACCGTGGCCTGGGGCGACATCGAGCGCACCAGCAACTGGGGCGTGCTGCTGCTGTTCGGCGGCGGCATCACGCTCTCCACGCTGATGCAGTCGTCCGGTGCCAGCGGCTGGATGGCCGGCGGCCTGGCCAGCGTGCTGCCCGAAGGCCAAGCCTGGCTGCTGTATCTGGCCGTCGCGTTTTTCGTGGTCTTCCTCACCGAGCTGGTCAGCAACACCGCGAGTGCGGCGCTGCTGGTGCCCCTGCTGATGCCGGTGGCCGGCGCGGTGGGCGCGAGCCCCGCCGTCACCGCCGCGCTGATCGGCGTGGCCGCGAGCTGCGCCTTCATGCTGCCGGTGGCGACACCGCCGAACGCGCTGGTGTTCGGCACCGGAATGGTGCCGCAGCCGGCAATGATCCGCGCCGGCCTGCGCCTGAACCTGCTGGCGGCATTGCTGCTGCCCTTGCTGCTGGCGCTGCTGGCAGGCTGAGCCGCGCCGCCGCATGCGGCTGGTCGCCCCCGGCGGCCGGCAGTCGGGCCCTGGGCGCTTTATGGCGTGTCGCATGGATGCACGGCACCGCTCTTGCTAGGAAGCCACTTAAAAGCGGTGACTCCGACAACCACTCTTCATGCCCGACACCATGCACACCAACACCTCCTTCCAGCTGCTGGCCCGCGGCTATATCGATGAGAGCGGCGACGCACTCTGCGCCCGCATGGGCGACCTCACCTTCACCAGTCACTGCCAGCCGGTGGTCAGCCCGGCGCTGATGCGCGTGGTCGGCGTGGCCGCCCGCCTCGTCATCCATCGTGGCGAAACGCTGCTGGACGCGCGCACGCTGTTTCCGCAACTGGCCCCGCGCAGCTGCGCCGACATCGACCGGCTGGCGCTGGCACTGCATGCGCGCAGCGCCGCCCGCCATGGCGACAGCGGCTGGATTTTCCTGCCGGTGCAGGCGCAGACCATCCGCCAGCGCCTGTTTACCGCCGCAGAGGCCGAGGCCGAACTGGCCGCAATCGGCATCGCGCCCGCGCGCATCGTGCTCGAGATTGACGACAGCAGCCTGCTGGGCGATGACGAGATCGGTGCCTTCGTTGAGGAATACCGCGCCGCCGGCTTCCGCATTGCGCTCGACGATTTTGGTGCCGGCCAGTCCAATTTCGGGCGCGTGCTGGCGCTGCACCCGGACATCGTGCGCCTGGCGCCATCACTCGTGCAGGATGCCGCCGCTTCGCCGCGCGCCGCGCGGCTGTTCCCGCACATGGTCACGCTGCTGCGCGAATCGGGTTCGCTGGTCCTGGTCAACGGCGTCGACAGCGACGCCGCCGCACAGTTGGCCATTGATGCCGACGCCGAACTCCTGCAGGGCCACTGGTTCGGCGGCGCCGATGAGCAACTGCCGGCGGCGGAGACGGTACGGGCGCGCGCCGAAGCCTTGCTGCGTCCGCAGCGCCAACATGCCGACCGCCGCGAGCTGCGCCTGCGCAGCCGCTTCATGGCAGTGTGGAATGCCTACCGTGACGGCCGCACGCTGACGGAAATCGTCGGCGAGATTCCGGATGCCGAAATCACCCGTCTCTACGTGATCGACAGCAACGGTTTCCAGCAGGGCGACACGGCACTCACCGCGCATGCACTCAAGGGCCATGTGCATCCGCTGTCCGATGCGCGCGGTGCCTGCTGGGCGCGCCGTCAGTATTTCCGCACCGCGCTCGAGCAGCCGGGTCGCGTGCAGATCACCCGCCCCTATCTCTCGCTGACCGAGCAGCGCCTGTGCATCACCTTTTCCTGCGTGGTGATGCGCCCGGGCACCGGCCAGCAGGTGCTGTGCATGGACGCGCTGCTCGACACATGACGGCAGAGGTCCGCTTCCTGTTTGCCGCGGCGCAGCGGCATGGCGAGATGCTGGCGCTGCCGGCCGTGCAGGTGCACGCCGGCGCCGGCATCGTCGGCGACCGCTTTTACGGACGCCGCAAGGCGGCGCCCGGACGCAACCTCACGCTGATCGCCGAAGAAGACATTGCTGCCGTGAATGCCGCGCTGGGTCTTGCCATTGCGCCCGACGGCCCGCGCCGCAATGTCGTCACCCGCGGCATCGACCTGAACACGCTGGTCGGCCGGCGCTTTCGCGTCGGCGAGGTGCTGCTGGAGGGCATTGAGGCCTGCACGCCCTGCGTGGTGCTGGGACGCCACCTGAAAACGCCACATGTGCCGGCGCATGCGCTGATCCGCGCCTTTGCGAACCGCGGCGGCTTGCGCGCCGCCGTGCTTGGCAACGGCATCCTGCGTGTGGGCGACCCGCTTTCCTGCCTGTGAAATCCTTGCGCGCCGACAGTGCCCAGCGGCACGACCGGTCGCCACTGGCTACGTGCTGAAAAATTTTCCGACACGCTGCCTCTCATGCGTGCCCTGACTGCCGCATGGCCTCACCTCACGCCGGTCGGTACCGTGCGATACAGGAACTCCAGCTGGTCGCGCACCACACGCTCGAAAGCCTCGCCCACATAAATGTCGAAATGTCCGTCGGCATAGCGGCGTATCTCGCCCTGCGGCGCGCGCGCCGCATGACGCAGGGTGGCCGCGGCCGGTGCCACGGAATCGCTGTCGCACACGCAGAACAGCACGGGGCAGGTGATGCGTGCGGCCTGGCGACCGGGGAAATAGCGAATGATCTGCAGGCCGAAACGTGCCGCCACGTGGTTGGGAATCTCGGGGCCGCCGGCCGGCCGCAGGGCGAGATAGCCGGGCTCGGCATCCGGCGCCGTCATCAGCGCGACCGTGCCCGGCTTGCCGGCCGTGGCCACCATCAGTGGCGGACGCCCCAGCACGGCCCCCGCCAGATCGGCGAGCGCCAGCGCCGTCACCCTGAGCGAACTGAACGGATTCAGCGCCAGCGCCGAGGCCAGGCCATCGGTGAACGGGCACTGGGCAATGACGGCCGCCACCTTGCCATCATCCGCCGCCGTGGCCAGCACGTGGCCACCGCCAAACGACGTGCCCCAGAGCACGACGCGCGAGCCATCCACCTCCGGGCGCGCGCGGGCACAGGCAATCGCCGCGTTCCAGTCCTGCAACTGGCGACTGACGTCGAGCAGCTGCCGCGGCTCACCGCCGCTGTCGCCGAAGTGGCGGTAGTCAAACACCAGGCAGGCGTAACCGGCAGCACAGAAACGCTCGGCAAATGCATCGAGACGCATCACGCGGGTGCCACCGAGCCCGTGGGCCATGACGATCACCGGCGCCGGATGCGCGCCTTGCGGCAGGTACAGCCAGGCACTGCAGTACTGGTCGGCAGAGGGAAACTGCAGGTCGAGACGGGTCATGGCAGGTGCTCCTCGGGACAGGTCCGGATGTGATGACGACACTAGGCCCGGCACACGGCCACTGCCAAGCCTCATGCCTCGTCATGGCCGTCACTCCGCCAATCCGCAGGCGCATCTTCACAGGCAGAAACTCCGCCAACGTGGAGGCAGGCGCGCGTGCAGTGCAACCGCCGGGCAAGTTTGGGCCGCAATAAAAACGCCACCTGACGGTGGCGTTTTTATTGCGTGCTGGCTGCAAGAAGAGGGCGGGTCATCCGCCGCTCGCTGACGCCGCCGGTTGTGTCACGAAACCGATTTTGGTCAGCCCTGCCCTCGCGGCGGCCGACATGACTTCCGCCACCAGTTCATAGCGCGTGTCGCGATCGACATGCAGGTGCAACTCGCTGTCGGGGACTGTCAATGCCTGCTCCTGCAATTTGGCCAGCACGGCCTCCTTGCCCATCGGCGTCGCGTTCCAGAACAGCTGCCCCTTGCCGTCGATGGAGAGATCGACCTTTTCGGCCGGTACCACCGGTGCGGAACTGGCGCTCGGCAGGTTGACCTTCACTGCATGCGTGAGCAAGGGCGCGGTCACCATGAAGATGACCAGCAGCACCAGCATCACGTCGATCAGCGGCACCATGTTGATTTCCGCCATCGGCGCCTGGTTGCCCTGCTGGTTGAATCCGCCGAAGGCCATGTCAGTTCCCCGTGCTGTCGCTGCCGGCACGCAGCGGCGCCACGTTGGCCGGCTTGCCGCTGCCGGCATTCACCTGCTGGCCGGTGGTGAGGAAGGCGAACAGGTCATGCGCGAAGGCATCGAGGCGGCCGAGCAGGACGCGGTTGCTGCGCACGATGGCGTTGTAGCCGAGCACCGCGGGAATCGCGACGGCAAGACCGAGGCCGGTCATGATCAGCGCCTCGCCCACCGGCCCTGCAATCTTGTCCAGCGAGCCGCTGCCGCTGGCGCCGATGGCGATCAGCGCGTGGTACACGCCCCAGACCGTGCCGAACAGGCCCACGAACGGCGCCGTCGAGCCCACCGAAGCGAGGACGGTGAGGCCGTTCTCCAGGCGCGTGGTTTCCTCGTCGATGACGCGACGCATGGTGCGCGTGAGGAAGTCCGCCGCACTGCCCGCCTCCTCCAGCTTGGCAGCACCGACCCGCGCATGGTGCTCGCGCGCAAACAGGGCATGGCTGGCGAGGTGCGAGAACGGATCATTGGCACCGTGCGTGCTGATCTCGTTTTTCACGGCCTCGAGCGAGCTGGCGTTCCAGAAAATGTCGAGGAAGCGCTGGCTGCGCTTTTTCAGCAGCACAAGCTGTATGCCCTTGGTGACGATGAAGTACCAGGATGCCGCCGACATCAGCAGCAGGATAACGAACAGGCTCTTGCCGATGAAATCGGACTGCGCAATGAAATGCGCCATGCCCGTGGCTTCGTTCATGTGTGACCTCGTGCGGGAACGTCAGTTCTCGAGTTTCCAGTTGATGGGGACCAGTACCGTGCCCTGCACGGCACGCTCGCCCTCGCGGGCGGGCACGAATTTCCAGTCGCGCACGGCCTGCATGGCAGCGGTATCGAGGCGCGGCGAACCGCTGCTCTTGTCAATCGCGATGGCCACCGGCCGGCCCTCGGCGCTGACCACGACACGCAGCCGGGTGACGCCGGTTTCGCGCAGGCGGCGCGCGGCCAGCGGGTATTGCGGGCGCGGGTTGTTGAGATAGGCCGCGCCGAATTGCGGCGGCGTGATGCTGTTCGATGGCGGCCCGCTGACGCCGGGGGCGGCTGACGCCGGCGCCGCCGCCTCCGCCGCAGGAGCCGGTGCAGGCGCCGCCTCCACCGCAGGCTCGGGCTCGGACACTGGCTGCGGGGCCGCGGGCGCCGACTCGGTCTGGCGCGGGGTGGCCAGGACCGGCGGTGTTTTGGCTGGCGGCACCACGGGCGGCGGTGCCGGGGGCGCAGTGTTGGCCACCGGATGCTCGGCCGCGGGCGCCGCCACAAAGGACACCATCAGCACTTCGCCGGCGGGCACGGGCTGGCCGGGCCGGGCGAAGAGGATCCAGGCAATGAGGGCCACATGCAGCAGCAGCACGCCCGCCCCCACCCCAAGACGCAGGGGCAGGGCCTCGCCGGGCAAGGCCGGGTGGGCAGTGGGAGCAAAGACCGACATCGGGGACATCCGGGACGTTTCCGCAAATGATAATGATTTTCATTTGTTGGGCAAGCAGGATTTGCCGGCCGGGGCGGATTTTGCGGGGACAAGGTGGCGCTGTCGCTGCGCTGTGACAATTTGCCGCGGCACCAATAGGGCGTTAGCACAGGCCTAATCGTGGATGCGCATTAGCAGCAGAAGGCGTTGACGTGCGCGTGTTGCTCGACCCGGCTGTGTGATCCGGGTATGAACTCACTCATCCAGCCCCGACGAGCACAGATGACTTCGGCGGTGGCGGGCCGGGGAAAAGCTAAGGCAAGGCCGACTTCAGGGCACCTGATAATCCATCACTCCTGATGGGAACCGAAGATTGGCACGGTCGACTCACACGCATGACCCCATGGAAGTGCGGCACTCAGCGCCCGCGAATCAGGTCCGCCGCCTTTTCCGCAATCATGATCGCCGGCGCATTCGTGTTGCCGCCGATGATGGTCGGCATGA
>DAIRDY010000017.1:0-11570 GCA_036795935.1 Moraxellaceae bacterium
TTTCCAGCACGCGCACGATGCTCGGGATACGCTGCCGCGGAATGTCGAGCAAGCCGTAATACGACTCCGGCAAATGCACGGTGGTTTGCGCAAACCCGGCGTCACGGAATCCCGTGTGGATGTCAGCCTCGTTGGCAAAATGCAGCGTGACCTGGCTGCGGGTGGCCATGGCCAGCGCTTTCTTCAGCCGGTCGGCCACGCGGATAAAGCGGTGCCACTGGAAGTCGGGATAAAGGTCACTCACATAGAGGCCCGCGGGAAAAGCCCGCAGACAGTCCGCCAGCCGCGTCCAGAAGCCGTGAATGGTGGCATAGTCGAAATAGTTGATCAGCCCCTCGGTAATCACCAGTGTCTTGCGCGTCGGATCCAGCTCGCGCGCAAACACGTTCTCCAGCGAATGCGGCAGGCCATGTGCCAGGATGTCGATATCCAGTACGCGATGCCGGGTCGACAGCTCTCCCGCCTTCTGCAGCAAATGCCGCTTGCGGCCTGCCATGCCCGGCAGGTCGGCCTCGACATAGGTAAGCCCTGGGAATTCGGCACAGAAACGCGTGCCGCGCGGCGACAGGCCGCAGGCAATCTCCACCACTTGGGCGAAGCCCTCCTCGCGGATCGCCCGGCGCAGGACATGGTCGATGATGCGGTGGCGTTGCAGCAGCAGGATTTCATTGTTGGCGCCAATCAGCCACTTGCCGAGCAGCTCCACCGGCCGGCCGGCGGTGTAGAGCAGACGGCCCTGTGGCGCCGACAGAAACGGTACGGACAGGCCGTGGCGCTGCCAGACCTCGCCCGTATAGAACGCCGTAAAGGAAATGCCGGAGCTGTCGCTGCCGTTGCTGTTGTCGGTCATGGCTGCCGCCCTGCACAAGGAAAGGCCACCACGATAACGGTGGCCCCGCCCTGCCACAACCGCCGCACGGGCCGGCCTGCTGGCCCGCACTGACGGCCTGGGAGCAGCAAGTACCGGCCTCTCAGAGCGAGAGGTTCACCACATCCAGGCGGTTGCTGTCGCAGGCCTCGGGCTCACGCGGGGCCGCCTTGAGGCTGACGAAGTCGAACAGCTCGCGGTCGGCCAGCTGCGAAGGCGCCACGTTCTGCACGGCGGTGAACATGGAGTCGAGGCGCTGCGGGTACTTCTCGTCCCACTCGCGCAGCATCTGGTTGATGGCCGCGCGCTGCAGGTTTTCCTGCGAGCCGCAGAGGTTGCAGGGAATGATCGGGAAAGCCTTCAGGCGCGCGAACTCCGCGATGTCCTTTTCCTTGCAGTAGGCCAGCGGGCGGATGAGGATGTTCTTGCCGTCATCGGACAAGAGCTTGGGCGGCATGGCCTTGAGCTTGCCGCCATGGAACATGTTCAGGAACAGCGTGGCGAGGATGTCGTCGCGGTGATGGCCGAGGGCCACCTTGGTGGCACCGATTTCCTGGGCAAACGCATACAGGTTGCCGCGACGCAGGCGCGAGCACACGGCGCAGTAGGTTTTGCCTTCCGGGGTGAGCTGTTTGACGATGCTGTAGGTGTCCTTCTCCAGGATGTAGTACGGCACACCGCGCTTGGAGAGGTATTCCGGCAGTACATGCTCCGGAAAGCCCGGCTGCTTCTGGTCGAGGTTGACGGCCACCACCTCGAAATTCACCGGCGCACTGATCTGCAGGTTGAGCAGGATCTCCAGCATGGTGTAGCTGTCCTTGCCACCGGACAGGCAGACCATGACCTTGTCGCCTTCCTCGATCATGTTGAAGTCGGTGATGGCAAGGCCGACCAGGCGACGCAGCCGCTTCTGCAGCTTGTTGAACGCGGTGCGCGACCTCTTGTCGAGATGGTCGGGAATGCCCGTGGCGGGCTCGTCACCGCCCGGGATCACCAGCTCGTCAGCCGCCTCCTCCGCGGCATGATCGGCCGCCGCAAGGGCTTCGGGATAGAACACGACGGGATTCTGGGGAGCATTCACGAATCAGGCACCGGAGCAGGCGGAAAACGGCGCGGATTTTCGCCCGTGCCCGGTGCGAAGGCAATGCGCCCCGGCGGACCGGGGCAGATTGCCGTCATGGCCTGCGCCGATCAGGCCGCCCCGCCCTGCCCGCGCAGCCAGGCCATGCTGTAGGAGCCGCCCAGCAGCGAGATGCCGCCATCGAGGGCCACCACATGCCCGGTCATGTAGCCCGTGAGCGGCGTCACCAGCACCAGGGCCATGTCGGCCATTTCATCCACTGAGGCATAGCGCGGCACCGGCAAGGTGGCGGCGAATTCGGCATTGAGGCCGCCTGCCGACAGGCGCTGCAGACCCTCGGTGCCTTCCACGCCGCCCGGCGACAGTCCGTTCACGCGCATGCCGAGCGGCCCCCACTCGATGGCGGCACTCTTGATGAACGCTTCGATGCCGGCCTTGGCGGCACAGACATGGGACTGCAGCGGCGTCGGATTCACTGCCTGCGGCGCCGAAATCACGAGGCCGCGCGCGCCCGGCTGCCGCAACTGTGGCAGCGTGGCGCGGAAAGTGTTGAAAGTGCCAAGCAAATCAATGCCGACCACAGCGGCAAAGGCATTGGCGCTCATCTGTGCCGCCGGCGCCATGAAGTTGCCCGCCGCGCCGGCCACCACGATGTCGATGGCGCCAAAGGCGGCGCGGGTGTCGGCTGCCGCCTTTTCCATGGCCGCGATGTCACGCACGTCCGCCGACAACGCCAGGATGCGCGCACCAGTGGTCGCCAGCGCAGCACGCGCGGCCTCGAGCTTCTCCGGATTGCGCGCCACGATCGCAACATTCGCACCATGCTCGGCATAGCGCCGCGCAATGCCGAAGTTGATGCCGCTGGAACCACCGGTAATGAAGGCCGTCTGTCCTTGCAGCAGGCCGGGCTGGAACACGCTCATGACACTCTCCCTGGGGTCGGTCGTCGATCAGGGCCCGAGTGTGCTGCCAGAAAGCCGTCAGGCGCGATAACCGCGCCTGACAAAGAAGAGGCCGCCCCGCCGCTCAGGTGACCTTCACGCGACGGATGACACGCGCCAGCAAGCCGGGCGACAGGCGACCCAGCCAGATCGCCAGCTTCTCGCGCCCGGCAATGACGATGCGTTCCTCGCCCCGCGCCAGTGCCGCCACGGCCTGCCGGGCAAACACCTCGGCCGGCATCGCCGTCTCTTGCTGCGGGTCGACAATGCCGTGGGCAGAACCATCGGCCGTCAACGCCGACAGCGAGACATTGGTACGTACAAAGCCCGGAAACAGCACCGCCACCTGCACGCCGTCGTCATGCACTTCGGCACGCAGGGCATCGCAAAAACCGACGATGGCGTGCTTGGCCGCGGCATAGGCCGAGCGCCAGGGCGTGGCCACCAGCCCCACCACCGACGACACCGCCACCAGCTGCCCCGAACGGCGCGCCAGCATGTGCGGCAGCACGGCCTTTACCAGCGCCACCGGCCCGAAGAAATCGACCTCCATGATGCGACGGTCGACGTCGAGCGCCGTGTCTTTCACCAGAGAACGCTGGCTGATGCCGGCATTGTTCACCAGCACGTCGATGTGGCCGCAGCGCTCGAGCACGGTGTTCACATGCACCGGCAGTGCCGCGCTGTCCGTCATGTCCAGCGGCAGCACGATATGCACTTCCGGACGCGCACAGCTGGCACGCACCCGCTCAAGCTCGGGCTCGCGGCGTGCCGACAGCACCAGCCGGGCGCCCTGCACGGCAAACTCGCGCGCCAGTGCTTCGCCAATCCCGGAAGAGGCGCCGGTAATCCACACCACCTTGCC
The DNA here is from genome assembly GCA_036795935.1 of Moraxellaceae bacterium. Lineage (GTDB taxonomy): Bacteria > Pseudomonadota > Gammaproteobacteria > Pseudomonadales > Moraxellaceae > UBA2031. The sequence continues at coordinate 3,756 of DAIRDY010000017.1, forward strand.
CTGATAGCGACCCATGTCGTGCTCCTTGCTAACCGCGTGCGAATGAATGGGGGTGAAAAGGTCAGAGGCCGAGCGAAGCGTTGATGGCGGCCAGGGCCGCGGCCGGATCGGCCGCCTGCGTGATCGGGCGACCGATCACCATGTACGACACACCGGCGGCCTGTGCCTCGGGTGGTGTCATGATGCGGCGCTGGTCGCCGGCCGCGCTGCCGGCCGGACGGATGCCCGGCGTCACCAGTGCGAACGCCGGGCCATGGGCCGCGCGCAAGAGCGCCGCCTCCTGCGCCGAGCAGACCACGCCATCCAGGCCGCAGTCGGCGGTCAGCGCCGCCAGCCGCTGCACCTGCTGCAGGGGCTCGATGTCGAGGCCGATCTCGGCCAGATCGCTGCGCTCCATGCTGGTGAGCACGGTCACCGCAATCAGTTGCGTACGATGCCCGCCCTGCAACAGGCGCTCGCGCGCGGCGGTCATCATGCGCCGGCCGCCACTGGCATGCACGTTCACCATCCACACGCCAAGATCGGCCGCGGCAGCCACCGCAGACGCCACCGTATTCGGGATGTCGTGGAACTTGAGATCAAGAAACAGCTCGAAGCCACGCTGCTGCAGGGACTGCACGATGCCGGGACCGGCAATCGTGAACAACTCCTTGCCCACCTTGAGCCGGCAATCCGCCGGCGACAGGCGATCCGCCAGCGCCAGCGCCTCGTCGGCACGGGCGAAGTCCAGGGCAACAATCACGGGGGATGAGGTCGGCATGCACGCTCTCGGCAACTCGATGACAGGCGGCGGATTCTAGCCGAACAGCCAGCGGAAGGCGCGCGGCCCGCAGTGAGCCTGCAGGCTTACTCGGGACGCTTGCCGAGCGCATCCTGCAACTGGCGCACTTCGCGCTTCAGCCAGTACAGGCGGGTATTGAGCTTGAGCAGGGAGAACAGGTTGAAACCGGCAAACAGGCCCACCAGTGCACCGACCGCAAAGCTGACCAGTACCACGAGGCCGGCATTGGCCTCGCGGGCCTCGAAAAACAGCAGGTTAAGGCTCACGACCTGGTTGTTGACCACCACCAGCCAGAGTCCGGCCAGCACCAGGAACAGCGAACCGCCGACAAAGACCAGCTTGCGCAGCCAGCCCATTTCAGGCGCCTTCCGTCTTGGCAGCCAGCGCTGCCGCCTCGGCCGCCATTTCTTCCTGCAGGCTTTCGTTGACGCGGTCCTTGAGCTCCTTGCCCGGCTTGAAGTGCGGCACGTACTTGCCGGCCAGTGTCACGGCCTCGCCAGTCTTGGGATTGCGGCCGACGCGCGGTTCGCGATAGTGCAGGGAAAAACTGCCGAAACCACGGATCTCGATGCGCCCCCCCGTGGAGAGGCTTTCCGACATCTGCTCGACGATGGTCTTGACCGCCAACTCCACATCCTTGGCCGTCAGCAGGGTCTGCTTGGCCACGATGCGCTCGATCAGCTCGGATTTGGTCAGCGCCATTGCCTTATCTCCCGCGGGGGTATTGGCGGCCTCTTTCATGGACTTGGAGAGGCTTCTCGAGAACGAATGGTGATATCCGATGTAACGAGCTGATTTTAAACACAAAAAATTGCAGGTAGCAAACACGGCCTGCAAGCCGCGCCAGGCGTGACCCGGCAGCCCCGCAAACCCTGGATTCCCTGCCGCCAGAAACGGAAAAGCCCCGCCGAAGCGGGGCTTTTCCTTGCAACCGGACCTTGGCGGTCTTAGTTGCCCATCTGTGCCTTGATGAGGTCACCGATGGTCTTGGGACCGGCAGATTCCGGTTCCTGATCGCGCAGCGAGTTGATCGCGTCGCGGTCATCGGCTTCGTCCTTGGCCTTGATCGACAGGCTGATGACGCGCGACTTGCGGTCAATGCCGATGATCTTGGCTTCGACTTCCTGGCCGACCACCAGATGCTTGGTGGCATCTTCGACGCGGTCGCGGCTGATTTCGGAGGCACGCAGCGAGGCTTCGACACCGTCGAGCACTTCGATGGTGGCGCCCTTGGCGTCAACCGACTTCACCTTGCCCTTCACGATGGCGCCCTTGTCGTGGCTGCCCACGAAGTCGCCGAACGGATCACGCTCGAGCTGCTTGATGCCGAGCGAGATGCGCTCGCGCTCCGGGTCCACGGACAGGATGGTGGCTTCCACGGCATCGCCCTTCTTGTACTTGCGAACGGCCTCTTCGCCGGTCTCGTTCCAGGAGATGTCGGAGAGGTGCACCAGACCATCGATGCCGCCTTCCAGGCCGATGAAGATGCCGAAGTCGGTGATCGACTTGATGTTGCCGGCAACCTTCTCACCCTTCTCGTGCGTGCGCGCAAAGGCATCCCAGGGATTTTCCTTGCACTGCTTGATGCCGAGGGAGATGCGGCGACGCTCTTCGTCGATGTCCAGCACCATGACTTCCACTTCGTCGCCGATCTGCACGACCTTGGACGGGTGGATGTTCTTGTTGGTCCAGTCCATTTCGGACACGTGCACCAGACCTTCCACACCCTCTTCGATTTCGGCGAAGCAGCCGTAATCGGTGAGGTTGGTGATCTTGGCCTTGACGCGGGTGCCTTCCGGATAGCGGCCCATCAGTGCCAGCCACGGATCTTCACCCAGCTGCTTCAGACCCAGCGACACACGGTTGCGCTCGCGGTCGAACTTGAGCACCTTGACGGTGACTTCCTGGCCGACTTCGACGATTTCGCTCGGGTGCTTGATACGCTTCCAGGCCATGTCGGTGATGTGCAGCAGGCCATCGATACCGCCCAGATCCACGAATGCACCGTAGTCCGTGAGGTTCTTGATGATGCCCTTGACCACCTGGCCTTCCTGCAGGTTTTCCAGCAGGGCTTCGCGCTCGGCGGAAGACTCGGCTTCCATCACGGCACGGCGGGACACGACCACGTTGTTGCGCTTGGCGTCCAGCTTGATGAGCTTGAATTCCAGCTCGCGGCCTTCGAGGTGCGCGGTGTCGCGGATCGGACGGATGTCGACCAGCGAGCCCGGGAGGAAGGCGCGGATGGAACCCACGTCCACGGTGAAGCCGCCCTTGACCTTGCCGGAGATGATGCCCTTGACGATTTCGCCGTTCTCGAAAATCTTTTCGAGGCGGGTCCAGGTTTCGGCACGCTTGGCCTTCTCGCGCGACAGCAGGGTGTAGCCCATGCCGTTGTCCAGCGCGTCGACCACGACGTCAACCGTATCGCCCACAGCCACTTCAAGTTCGCGACGATCGTTCAGGAACTCTTCGCGGGCAATCACACCTTCCGACTTGAGGCCGGTGTCCACAGTAACCCAGTCATCATCGATGGCTACCACGGTACCGCTGATCACGGCTCCCCGTTCGACGTCCAGACCCTTCAGGCTCTCTTCAAAGAGGGCGGCAAATGATTCACTCATGTTTAAAAACCTTCTGATGCTTGCGCATCGACTTTTTTCGTCCACACATGACCAGCTCATGCGGGGCTGTTGATGTCGGCCGCGGAAGTCACCCTTGCTGGTTGACGTGACGACGCGGCCGTCCTGCAAAACCGTCCTGCCGGCACCGGCAGGCTACAAATGCACAAAAGCCTTCGGCGTGCTTGCGCAGCGAAGGCTTTCGTCTTCGTTATTCCGCTGACTCAGGGCTTGAGGTGCTTCTTCAGCACGGCGAGCTGGTCGATCTCGCGCAGGACCCGGGCCATCACCTCGTCAATGCCAAGCTGGGTGGAGTCCAGCACGATGGCGTCGTCCGCGGGCTTGAGCGGCGCGACCGGACGGTTGATGTCACGGTCGTCGCGGGCGCGGATGTCCTCGACGAGGGCCGGCAGACTAGCACTGAAGCCCTTTTCCATCAACTGCTTATGGCGGCGCTCGGCCCGGGCTTCGGCGGTCGCGGTCAGGAAGATCTTGAGGCAGGCATCGGGGAAAACCACGGTACCCATGTCGCGGCCGTCAGCCACCAGGCCCGGGGCCTCGCGGAAGGCCTGCTGGCGCTGCAGCAGGGCGGCACGCACCGCCGGCAGCGCGGCAACAATCGAGGCCGCCCGCCCCATCTCCTCGCTGCGGATCTCGTTGGTGACGTTCTCGCCCTCGAGGATGATCACCGCCTCGCCGCCACCGTCCTGCTGGAACTGCACGTCGAGGTGGGCGGCCAGCACCTCCAGCGCCGCCTCGTTGTCGAGGCCGACGCCATGCTGCTGGGCCGCGAGGGCCAGCAGGCGGTAGAGCGAGCCGGAATCAAGCACGTGGAAGCCGAGACGGGCCGCCAGACGGTGGGCGATGGTGCCCTTGCCCGAGCCGCTGGGCCCGTCAATGGCCACCACCGGTGCCGGCACCGGGGGCATCACGATCTTTTCGACTTCCGCACTCATCAATCACTTCCTCATCCGGCAGGCTCCGGGGGGCACCCGCGCAGTTGCCGCGGCCACAGGAGCTGCCTGTCCTTGTTGTCGTCGCCCGGCGGGCGGACCGCCGCCCGGACCGGGCGGCAAACGCGCGTGCTTTCTATAGAAAGCAGGGGTCAAAAGCAACCGTGACCCGTCAGACAGGGCGCCAGCGGCAGGCGCCCGGGCAGAAAACGTCCCGTGGCACCCTGCCCGGCCGCGCGCAGCTTAGGCCTTCTCGGTGACAGCGATGTTGAGGCCGGCACGACGGGCAATGCCGGTGAAGTCCGGGAAGCTGGTGGCCACGTTGGCGCAGTCCTCGATCTCGATGGGGCCGGACGAACGCAGTGCGGCAATCGAGAAGGACATGGCGATGCGGTGGTCGCCGTGACTGACCACGCGCCCGCTGCCAAGCTGTCCGCCATCGATGATGATGCCGTCCGGTGTCACTTCGCAGGCGATGCCCAGCGTGGTCAGACCGTCGGCCATGACCTGAATGCGGTCCGACTCCTTCACCCGCAGCTCTTCGGCACCCGTCAGCACGGTGCGGCCTTCGGCACAGGCGGCGGCGATGAACAGCGCCGGAAACTCGTCGATGGCCAGCGGCACCTGGTCTTCGGGAATGTTGATGCCGCGAAGCTTCGCGCTGCGGATGCGGATGTCGGCCACCGGCTCGCCGCCCACTTCACGCTCGTTGAGTACGGTGAGGTCGCCGCCCATGGCGCGCAGGATGTTGATGACGCCGATGCGCGTCGGGTTGATACCGACATGCTGCAAGGTGATGTCCGAGCCCTCGGCAATGCTGGCGGCGACCATGAAGAAGGCAGCCGAGGAAATGTCGGACGGCACGTCGATGCGGGTGGCGGTGAGCTTGCCGCCGCCCCGGATGGTCACCGTCGGGCCATCGACCTGCACCGCATAGCCAAAGCCGCGCAGCATGCGTTCGGTGTGGTCGCGGGTCGGCGCCGGCTCAGTGACCACCGTCTCGCCCTGCGCCCAGAGGCCGGCCAGCAGCACACCGGATTTCACCTGCGCCGAGGCCACCGGCATGTCGTAACGGAAGCCCTGCAGCGTCTTGCCGCCCTTGACCGTGACCGGCGGCGTGCCGCGCTCGCCCGTGGTCTGGATTTCGGCGCCCATCTGGCGCAGCGGCTTGGCAATGCGCTCCATCGGACGCTTGCTGAGCGAGGGGTCGCCCGTCATCACGGTATCGAAGGACTGGGCCGCGAGAATGCCGGACAGCAGACGCATGCTGGTACCGGAGTTGCCGCAGTAGATCGGACCGGGTGGCGCCTTGAGGCCGTGCAGGCCGACACCGTGCACCTTCACTTCGCCGTTGTGCGGGCCTTCGATGACCACGCCCATGTCGCGAAACGCCTGGATGGTGGCCAGTGCATCCTCGCCCTCGAGAAAGCCGCTGACCTCGGTCACGCCCTCGGCCAGCGAGCCGAGCATGATGGAGCGGTGGGAAATGGACTTGTCGCCGGGAACGCGGAAGCTGCCGGAGAGACGGCCGCCCGGCTGGACGGTGAATTCGATGTTCTTGGGTTTCATGGTCTTCGCATAGGCCGTGCCGGCCAGCATGTGGGTAAAGTGTTCGCGGGCCGCGCGGGCCCGGGTGAAGATGCCGAGCAAGGTGTCGGAGTCACCCTGCTCGATGGCGCGACGCAGCACGTCGACACCGTCGCTGAAATGCGACAGCGCCGCGAGCACCGCCGCGCGGTTGCCAAGGAAGATGTCATGCCACATCACGGGATCACTGCCGGCGATACGCGTGAAATCGCGGAAGCCGCCGGCGGCATAGCGGAAGATGTCGAGGTTCTCCGATTCGCGCGCCAGCGTGTCCACCAGCGAGAAAGCCAGCAGGTGCGGCAGGTGGCTGGTCTTGGCCAGCACTTCGTCGTGGCGGTCCACTGCCATCTCCAGCACCTCGGCACCCATGGCCTGCCAAACGCGGCGTACGGTGTCGACGGCCGCCGGCGCCGACTCCGGCACGGGCGTAAGAATGACCTTGTGGCGGGCGAACAGTGTGGCCTTGCCGGCCAGGACGCCGCTCTGCTCGGAACCGGCAATAGGGTGTCCCGGCACAAATCCCGCGGGCAGCGTGCCGAACACGGCCCGCGCCGCGGCCACCACATTGCCCTTGGTGCTGCCGCCATCGGTAATGATGGTGTCGGCGCCCAGTGCCGGCCGGATGGCGCGCAGTACGCTTTCGGTGGCGGCGACCGGCATCGCCAGGAACACGAGATCGGCGCCCTGCACTGCCTGCGCCGGACTTACAAAGGCCGCATCGACCACGCCCAGCTCTTCGGCCAGCCGGCAGGTGGCCGCGCTACGCGCGGAACCGGTGATGCGCCCGGCCAGTCCCTGCTCGCGCAAGGCGCGCGCAAAGCTCGAACCGATAAGGCCAAGGCCGATCACGGCCACCTGGCCCAGTCGAGGCATGCTCATGCCAGCACCGCTTTCAGCGCCGCAAGGAAGCGTGCATTCTCGGCTGCGGTCCCGATGGTCACGCGCAGGAAGTCAGGCAGTCCGTAATTGGCAACCGGGCGCACAATCACACCCTGACGCAACAGTGCCTCGTATACGGGCAAGCCCGGACGGCGCAGGTGCACGCAGAGGAAGTTGCCGCGCGAGGGAATCACGTCAAGGCCGAGCGCGCGCACCCCTTCGGTCAGCTGATGCATGCCCGCGGCATTGAGGGTGCGCGAACGGGCCACGAAATCCTGGTCGGCAAGTGCCGCCACCGCGGCACGCAGCGCCAGTGCATTGACATTGAACGGCTGGCGCACGCGATTCAGTACATTGGTAATGTCCGGATGCGCGAAGGCATAACCGATGCGCAGCGCCGCCAGACCGTACGCCTTGGAAAAGGTGCGGCAGACGATGACGTTCGGATAGCGCGCGAGGAAGTCCAGGCCGTCCGGCAGCACGCCGGGCTCAACGTATTCGCCATAGGCCTCGTCGAGCACGACCAGCACGTTCTCTGGCAGCGTCATCAGGAAGGCGTCCAGTTCGCCCTCTTCCACCCAGGTACCGGTGGGATTGTTGGGATTGGCAATGAACACGACGCGCGTCGCCGGTGTCACGGCTCGCGCCATTGCCACCAGGTCATGGCCATACGCCACGGCAGGCACGCTGATGCCGGTCGCCCCCACGGCCTGCACGGCCAGCGGATAGACGGCAAAGGAGTGTTGCGAGAACACGGCCTCGTCACCGGGCTTGAGAAAAGCGCGCGCCACCAGCTCAAGAATGTCGTTGGATCCGTTGCCGAGCGTGATTTCCGCCAGCGGGCGCCCGTAGAAATCGGCCAGTGCCTTTTTCAGCGCAAAGCCGTTGCCATCCGGATACAGCGCCAGCTCGGAAAGTCCGCCTTCCACTGCCGGCAGCACACGCGGCGAACAGCCCAGCGGATTCTCGTTGCTGGCGAGCTTGATGATGTCGGTCA
>DAIRDY010000017.1:11670-13027 GCA_036795935.1 Moraxellaceae bacterium
CGCGGCGAACAGCCCAGCGGATTCTCGTTGCTGGCGAGCTTGATGATGTCGGTCAGGCCGAGCTCGCGCTCCAGCTCGTCGATGGGCTTGCCCGGCTGGTAAGGCGAGAGCTTCTGCACGCCGGGCGCGGCAAGCGCAATGAAATCACAGGCCATGTTGTGCTCCACCCTCTCCCGCCAAAGAGCGCCGGGGATGGTGGCCGGATGACGTGCCACCCCACACCCGACCCCTCTCCGCGCAGCAGAGGGAACAAGAATTAGAGGACTGCCTTGGGGTACGACCCCAGCAGCTTCAGGTCACGCACGCGGCCGTCGAGCTCGGCCAGTGCCGCCTGCACCGGCGCATCATCCACATGCCCTTCGAAATCGATGAAGAACACATAGGACCAGGCATCGGTCTGCGACGGCCGGCTTTCGATGCGCGTGAGATTGATGCCGCGGCTCTTGAAGGGCTCGAGGATGCCGTACAGCGCACCCGACTGGTTCCTCTGCATGGACACGATGATGGAGGTCTTGTCATCGCCCGAGCGCGGTACCGACTCGTTGCCGATGATGAGGAAGCGCGTGGTGTTCTTCGGGTTGTCCTCGATGCAGGCATTCAGCGTCTTCAGGCCGTAAAGCTCGGCCGCGGTTTCGCCGGCAATGGCGGCGGAGTGCCACTCGCCCTTGATGCGGCGTGCCGCCTCGGCATTGCTGGCCACCGCCACGCGCTCAGCTTTCGGGTAATGGGCATCCAGCCACTTGCGGCACTGTGCAAGCGACTGCTGGTGCGAATAGATGCGCGAGATGGCCTCGGCCTTCGTGCCATCACTGACCAGCAGGTGATGATGGATGCGCAGCTGTACCTCGCCAATGATCCTGACGGTGGAGGTGATGAAGGAATCAGCCGTGTGCGTGACCACGCCCTCGGTGCTGTTCTCCACCGGCACCACGCCATAGTTCACGGCACCCGCCTCGACCTCGCGGAACACCTCGTCGATGGTGGCGATCGGCACCGTCTGCACCGAATGCCCGAAATGCTTGAGCGCTGCCGTCTGCGTGAAGGTGCCGGCCGGCCCCAGGAAGGCAATGCGCATGGGATGTTCCAGCGCAAGGCAGGCCGACATGATCTCGCGGAACAGGCGCGCCATTTCCTCGGGGTCCAGCGGCCCCTCGTTGCGCGCCATCACCTTCTGCAGCACCTGTGCCTCGCGCTCGGGGCGATAGAACAGCGTGGCATTCGGATCTTCGGCCTTCTTGACCTCGGCCACCTGCTGCGCACAGCGCGCGCGCGCGCTGATCAGCTGCTGGATCTGCTCATCCAGGCTGTCGATGCGCTGGCGTATTTCGTCGAGCGTCAATTTCTCGCTCATGGCTCC
>DAIRDY010000017.1:13127-19476 GCA_036795935.1 Moraxellaceae bacterium
TAGATGCTGGCGCGCATGCCGCCCACCGAGCGGTGGCCGGCCAGATTGAGCAGGCCGCGCTCCTCAGCATCCTTGAGGAAGGTTTTCTCGAGCGCTGAATCGGCCAGCGTGAACGGCACGTTCATGATGGAGCGGTAAGTCTTGATCACCGGGTTGTGATAGAAGCCGCCGCTGCCGTCGATGGCGGCATAGAGCTTGGCCGCCTTGCGCTGGTTCACCAGGGCCATGGCCTCGAGGCCGCCATGATGCTTCAGCCACTTGAACACGAGGCCGGCGAGATACCAGCTGAAGGTGGGCGGCGTGTTGTACATGGAGCCGTTGTCCGCCGCGACCTTGTAATCAAGCATGGTCGGCGTACCGGGCAGCACCTCGCCAATCAGGTCCTCGCGCACGATCACCAGCACCACGCCGGCCGGGCCGATGTTCTTCTGCGCGCCGGCGTAGATGAGCCCGAATTTCGACACGTCGAGGGGCTGCGACAGGATGCTGGAAGAGAAGTCCGCCACCAGCGGCACGTCCACGTCCGGAATGTAGTTGAACTGCACGCCGTGGATGGTTTCGTTCTCGGCATAGTGCAGGTAGGCGGCCTTGGGGTTGAGCTGCCAGGTGTCGAAAGCCGGCACGCCACGGAACTTGTTGTGCTCGTCCGATGCGACCACGTTCACGTCGCAGAACTTCTTCGCCTCGGCGATGGCCTTGGCCGACCACATGCCGGTGTTCACGTAGTCGGCCGTGCTGTGGCCGCGCAGCAGGTTCATCGGAATCTGCGCAAACTGCAGCGAGGCACCACCCTGGAGGAACAGCACCTTGTAGTTGTCAGGCACCTTGAGCAGTTCGCGCAGGTCGCGCTCGGCCTCTTCGGCAATCGCCACGTAGTCGGCCGAGCGATGGCTCATTTCCATCACGGACAGGCCGCGACCCTTGTAGCTCAGCAGGTCTTTCTGGGCTTCGCTCAGCACGGCTTGCGGCAAGGCGGCAGGGCCGGCGCAGAAGTTGTAGGCGCGCGTCATGGTGTCGGTTTCCTTTACTGCGTCATTCATTCGTTGTCAGGCGTGCTGTCGGCAGCGTCATCGGCGGCATCTGCCACCGGCGCATCACCGTCATCCAGGGCGGCAAACTCGTCGTCACCCACGTCCTCAAGGCGCACCACGCCGACCAGATGCTCGTCGTCGGCGAGCTTGATCAGGCGCACGCCCTGCGTGTTGCGACCGGACTCGGAGACTTCGGCAACACGGGTACGTACCAGCGTGCCCTGATCGGAGATCAGCATCAGTTCGTCTTCGTCACGCACCTGCGCCGCACCGACCAGTGCGCCGTTGCGCTCGCTGGTCTGGATGGCAATCACGCCCTGGCCGCCACGGCCGCGGCGCGGGAACTCGGCAAGGCCGGTGCGCTTGCCATAGCCGTTCTCGGAGGCGGTGAGGATTTGCGCACCGGACTCCGGAATAATCATGGAAATGAGCTTCTGGCCGGATGGCAGGCGCATGCCGCGCACACCACGGGCATTGCGGCCCATGATGCGCACATGCCTTTCCTTGAAGCGGATGACCTTGCCGCCATCGGAGAACAGCATCACTTCGCAGGCGCCGTTGGTGACGGCGGCGGCGATCAGCGTATCGCCCTCTTCCAGGCGCAGCGCGATCAGGCCGTTGCTGCGCGGGCGGCTGAACTGCACCAGCGGCGTCTTCTTCACGGTGCCGTTGGCGGTGGCCATGAAGATGTAGTCGCCAGTGGGTTCGTCCAGGCCGGTCAGCGCCAAGTCGTCGGCATCGTCTTCGCCTTCGCCATCCTCGCTGTCCACGGTTTCCGCCACGGCGTCGATGACGCTGTCATCCAGCACCTCGTCGTCGTCCTCGTCGCGGCCGGCATAGGCCGCCAGATCGATCGGCAGCAAGGCCGTGACGCGCTCGCCTTCGGCCAGCGGCAGCACGTTGACGATGGGCTTGCCCTTGGAGCCGCGACCGCCCGAGGGCAACTCGTAGGCCTTGAGCCAGTACACCTTGCCGGCGCTGGTGAAGCAGAGCACGGTGGAGTGCGTGCTGGTCACCAGCAGGTGCTCGATGTAGTCGTCATCCTTCATGGCGGTGGCGGACTTGCCGCGGCCACCACGGCGCTGGGCACGGTAATCGGCCAGCGGCTGGGTCTTGGCATAGCCGGTGTGCGAAATGGTCAGCACCACCTGCTCTTCGGTAATCAGGTCTTCCAGCGTGAGGTCGAGCTTGGAGCCGATGATTTCGGTGCGGCGGTCGTCGCCGAACTGGTCGCGCACCTGCACGAGCTCGTCACGGATCACCTGCATCAGGCGCTCCGGGTCAGCGAGAATGAGGCCCAGCGCCTTGATCTTTTCCAGCAGCTCCTGGTACTCGGCGGTGAGCTTGTCCTGCTCGAGGCCGGTCAGGCGGTTCAGGCGCAGGTCGAGGATGGCCTGGGCCTGCTCGGCGCTGAGGCGGTACTTGCCGTCGACAAAACCGAACTGCGCCGGCAGCCCGTCCGGGCGGCAGGCATTGCGGTCGCCGGCGCGCTCGAGCATGGCGGTGACACCGCCCGGCTCCCAGCTCGCCAGCATCAGGCGGTCTTTCGCTTCCGAGGGGCTGGGCGAGGTCTTGATCAGCTCGATCACCGGATCGATGTTGGCGAGCGCCACCGTCAGGCCTTCGAGGATGTGGCCGCGTTCGCGCGCCTTGCGCAGCTCGTACACCGTCCGGCGCGTCACCACTTCACGGCGGTGGCGCACGAAGGCCTCGATCATGTCCTTCAGGTTCAGCAGCTTGGGCTGGCCTTCGTGCAAGGCCACCATGTTGATGCCGAACACGCTCTGCAGCTGGGTCTGGGCGAACAGGTTGTTCACCACCACCTCGGCCACTTCGCCGCGCTTGAGCTCGATGACGATGCGCATGCCGTCCTTGTCGGACTCGTCACGCAGTTCGGAAATGCCTTCGAGCTTCTTCTCTTTCACCAGCTCGGCGATCTTCTCGATCACGCGCGCCTTGTTCAGCTGGTAGGGAATCTCGGTGAAGATGATGGTCTGGCGGCCGGTCTTGGCGTCGGTCTCGATTTCGTGGCGGGCGCGCATGTAGATGCGGCCACGACCGGTACGGTAGGCCTCGACGATGCCGGCGCGGCCGTTGATGATGGCGCCGGTGGGGAAGTCGGGACCGGTGATGTGCACCATCAGGCCGTCGATGTCGATGTTCTCGTCGTCGATATAGGCCAGGCAGCCGTTGACGACTTCGGTCAGGTTGTGCGGCGGGATGTTGGTGGCCATGCCGACGGCAATGCCGCTGGAGCCGTTGATGAGCAGGTTGGGCACCTTGGTCGGCAGCACCGCGGGAATCTGCTCTGAGCCGTCGTAGTTCGGCACCCAGTCCACGGTTTCCTTGTCGAGGTCGGCCAGCAGCTCGTGCGCGATCTTCGACATGCGCACTTCGGTGTAACGCATGGCCGCAGCGTTGTCGCCGTCGATGGAGCCGAAGTTGCCCTGCCCGTCCACCAGCATGTAGCGCAGGCTGAAGGGCTGGGCCATGCGCACGATGGTGTCGTAGACGGCAGAGTCGCCGTGCGGGTGGTATTTACCGATGACGTCACCGACCACGCGGGCCGACTTCTTGTAGGGCTTGTTCCAGTCGTTGCCGAGCTCGTGCATGGCGAACAGCACGCGGCGGTGCACCGGCTTCAGGCCGTCACGCACGTCCGGCAGCGCACGGCCGACGATCACGCTCATGGCGTAGTCGAGATAGGACTGGCGGAGTTCGTCTTCGATGTTGACCGGCAGGATTTCGTTGGCAAATTCGGTCATCAGCTTCCTCGTCTGATTCTGTGCATCGCACCGGTTTCCACCGGCTTCTGGAGCAGTCCCGGAAAGTGCCGAAGCCTATCACAAATCAAGTGCTTAGCTAACCCGCCACAGGCCTGTCTGCTGCATGTCCGGGTGGTGCCGGACGCGCCAGCCGGTATACTTGCGACCCTCTTCGCGGTGGCCGTGACGGCCGCCGCCCACCACGCATGAAGGACTCCGGCATGACCGCCCCCGAGACTGGTCAGAAACTGAACGTCGACCCTGCCGAAATCGCCAAGTTCGAGGCCCTGGCCTCGCGCTGGTGGGACCCGCACTCCGAGTTCAAGCCCCTGCACGACATCAACCCGCTGCGCCTGAACTGGATCGACGAGCGCGTCGGCCTGGCCGGCAAGACCGTGCTCGATGTCGGCTGTGGCGGCGGCATCCTGTCCGAGAGCATGGCGCGCCGCGGCGCTGCCGTGACCGGCATCGACATGGGCGAGGCGCCGCTCGCCGTGGCCCGCCTGCACCTGCTGGAAAGCGGACAGCAGGTGGAGTACCGGCAGGTGCCGGTGGAGCAGCTGGCCGCCGAACGCCCGGCCAGCTTCGATGCCGTCACCTGCCTGGAAATGCTGGAGCATGTGCCGGACCCGGCCGCCGTCGTGAAAGCCTGCTTCACGCTGGTCAAGCCGGGCGGCCAGGTGTTTTTCTCCACCATCAACCGCAACCCCAAGGCCTATGCCTTTGCCATCCTCGGTGCCGAGTACGTACTGCGCCTGTTGCCACGCGGCACGCATGAGTACGCCAAGTTCATCAAGCCCTCGGAGCTCGCCGGCTGGGTGCGCGCGGCCGGCCTCGACCTCACCGGCATGACCGGCCTGCACTACAACCCGCTGACCCGCCGCTACTGGCTGGCCCCGAACGTGGACGTGAACTACATGATCGCCACCCGCCGCCCGGAACAGGGGGCTGCCTGATGCTGCATGCCGACGCCGTCCTGTTTGACCTCGACGGCACGCTGATCGACACCGCGCCCGACTTTGCCGGCGTGCTCAACCGCCAGCTCGCCGCCCATGGCCGCCCACCCCTGCCCTATGCGCGCATCCGCGCCGCGGTGTCACAGGGTGCGCGCGCCGTCGTCGCGCTCGGTTTTGCCGACCGTTTCAAGCCGGAGTCGGAGGAGTTCGAGGCGCTGCGCCAGGAGTTCCTGAAAAGCTATCTGGCTCACCTGGCTGACGAGACGCGGCTGTTCCCGGGCATGGACGACCTGCTGACCGGCCTCGAGGCCCGAGGCACGCCCTGGGGCATCGTCACCAACAAGCCCAGCCTCTACACGCTGCCGCTGCTCAAGGCCCTGCGCCTGGACAGCCGCTGCAAGGTCGCCATCTGCCCGGACATGGTCACGCACACCAAGCCGCATGCCGAACCCATGCTGAAGGCTGCCTCCGTGCTCGGCGTGACGCCGGCCGACTGCATTTACATCGGCGACCACCTGCGCGACATCCAGGCCGGCCGCAACGCCGGCATGACCACGGTGGCCGTGCGCTTCGGCTACATCCCCGACGACGAGGACGTGGACGCCTGGGAAGCCGACCATACTGTCGAGACCGTGTTCGAGCTGACCCGGTTGCTCGGCATCGCCTGACGCCTTTCTTATTGCTCCGCCCAAGGACCGCCATGAACAGCAACGCCCACCTTTATGAAGCCGCCCCCGGCCTGCTCACCGACCGCGTGATCCTGGTCACCGGCGCCGGCGACGGCATCGGCCGCGCCGCGGCGCGCGCCTTCGCCGCCCATGGCGCCACCGTCGTGCTTGCCGGCCGCACGCTGGCCAAGCTGGAGAAGGTCTACGACGAGATCGAGGCCAACGGCGACCCGCAGCCGGCGCTGGTGCCGGTGGATCTGGCCCAGGCCGGCCCCGCCGACTACGCCAAGCTCGCCGAGACCATCGAGAACGAGTTCGGCCACCTCGACGGCGTGCTGCACAACGCGGCGCTGCTCGGCGACATTACGCCGCTCGACATGCAGGACCCGGACAGCTGGGACCGCGTAATGAAGGTGAACCTGCGCGCGCCCTTCCTGCTGACGCAGGCGCTGTTGCCGCTGCTGCGCCGCTCGCCCGACGCGTCTGTCGTGTTCACCACAAGCTCGGTGGGCCGCCGCGGCCGCGCCTTCTGGGGCCCCTATGCCGTATCCAAGGCCGGCATCGAAAACCTGGCACAGCTGCTGGCCGACGAGTTGATGAACACCAGCAACATCCGCGTCAACTGCATCAACCCCGGCGCCACCCGCACCACCATGCGCGCCGCCGCTTACCCCGGCGAGAACCCGCAGTCGGTGAAGACGGCTGACGAGATCATGGCGACCTACCTCTACCTGATGGGACCGGACAGCACGGGGGTCACCGGGCAGTCGCTGGATGCCCAGCCCAAGGGCTGAGTCACAGCCCCCAATAAAAATGCCGGCGGATCAGGCTGTGTCAAAACTCCCAGTCTGATGCCGTAAACAATAACGCCCCATCAGGGGCGTTATTGTTTTGGGGCCCGTCAGTTCTCAGGCTGGCTGCAGCCGTTG
>DAIRDY010000018.1:0-1918 GCA_036795935.1 Moraxellaceae bacterium
AAATGCGCCGGATCGATGCGCACCCGGCGCAGCCGTGCCGGCTTGATGTGGCCGCCGGCGGCCGGCGCATAAAGAAATTCGCGCCCCTGCCAGTGCTGACCCAGCGTGCGCAAGGCCGCCGGAATCAGCCGGCCGTTGAACGGCAGGCGGAACAGGTGATGACTGAAGTCGAGCTCGGCAAACACCTGGCCATCCAGGCTGAGGCGCACGCAGTCGATGCCGTCGGCGCCGTAACGCACGTCGAAATCGCACAACTCCTTGGGAATGCCCCAGTTCGCCTGCCCGTTCACCACCGAGGCCTGGCTGGAGACATAGATCTTGCTGATGGTCAGGTGCCGGCCGTCGCTGAAGGGCAAGGAGCCGGGAATGAACAGCAGCTCGTGGTAGGGACCGACATCCGAGGACGCATAGTCCACGAACATGACATAGGCCAGGCGGCCGCGGCGCTGGCCGGCCGTGGCCGCATCGAGAAACGCGCCGTGATCGAGTACATCGGCCGGCAGGCGCAGCGCCAGGATGTAGCCCTGCCCCTGCAGTTGCCACGGGGCGGGCGCCATCGGCACCTCGGGAAGGGATTCGGGCTGGCTCATGCCGGCATCACTCATGACTTGTTGGTCGAGGCGCGAGTGTAGTCAGCCCCGCCGCACATGGAAAGACGGGCGCGGCCGGGATCAGGCCAGCGGTCGACCACTGTAGAGGATGTCGTCGGAGGCTGCGGCCAGCTCGAAGTCGCGCACGGTGAGGCCCTGCACGCGCGTGGTCCACCACGCCACGACCAGTCGGCCCCAGGCCACGGTCAATTCAGGATGGTGCTGCTCGCGCTCGGCCAACCAGCCGATGCGCTGGGCCAAGGCCTGCGCCTGCACGAAATTGGCGGTGGGATAGGTCTTGATAAGGCGCCACACGCCGCGCTCCGGCAGCAGCTGCCAGCCCTCGAGGCCGTGCAGCGCCAGCTGGGTGCGGGCTTCGGCCTCGAGCAGGGCGCGCGCGTCCATCAGCCGCAGCGGGCGACGATGGAGGACTGGTCGATGGTGCCTTCGGCCTTCATGGCGTCGGTCGGCTGCGCCGGATTCGGCGTTGCGTTGCCGCGCAGCACGCCCGGCACCAGCATGTCCTGGCGCAGGCCGGAAAGGATCTGCTTCAGCTTGTCAGGCTGGTAGGAATCGACGCGGTGCTGCACCACGTAGACAAAGTCGCCGCGCGTGAACACCAGCAGGCCGTAGTAGAAGGTCTTGCCGGTGACGCCCTCGGGCAGCTTGTCTTCCTTCATCTCCAGGCTGAGCACGGCAAACATGCCGTCGCCGCGGCCGGTATCCACGTATTCGGAAAGCATGACCTCGCTGCGCTTGATGGTGTCGACCTGGGGCAGGATCACGCGCAGGTAGCCGTTCAGCACCTGCTCGGTGACGGTGCGCTCGCTGGCGAAGGACGGCACGTCGGCCAGCGCATGCTGGCCGATCTTCAGGTAGTCGATGCGGAAGAAGCGGTTGGCGCCATCCCAGATGTTGAGCGTGCCGCCCTTGTTGTCGCACTGCTCGGTGAGCGAGACGGCGCCACGGAACATGCTGGAGTCGAGGGCCAGCGAATAGGCGCGTGCCGGGGCATGGTAAAGACCGGAATCCTGCGGACCGGGCGCACGCGCGGCGCAGCCGGACAGCATCAGGGCAAGCACGGCAAGGCCGGTGGACAGACGACGCTGCATGTCGGGGTTCTCCCTAGTGCCGGCAGGAACCGGCGGGTAATGGAGGCCAAGGGCCGGGCTTGTTGTTGGGTTTTTGGCTGCCCGGTGGCGCAATACCGGCCGATGATACCCCGCGAACGGGCCGGACTGAACCCGCCCGCACGCGTGTTTTGTGGCGCCTCAGCCCTCCAGCGCCTCCCAGCGCTCGAGCAGGGCCAGCAACTCGTCGTCAATGGC
>DAIRDY010000018.1:1928-4273 GCA_036795935.1 Moraxellaceae bacterium
CCGGCGGGCGGCGGCCGGCGCCGCCGCGGCCGCATGGCTGACGAAATAGGCCGGATCGGCGAGCTGCGCCTGCAGTGCCGCCTGCTCCTGCTCGAGCGCGGCAATCTGCCCGGGCAGGGCGTCGAGCTCGCGCTGCTCCTTGTAGCTGAGCTTGCGTCGCGGGGGAGCGGCCGCTGCCACTGCAGGCTTCACCTCCGGCGCCGCGGGCGTCTTTGCCACCGGCCTGTCGGCCACCGCCGCCGGGCGCTGGCGCAGCCAGTCCTCGTAGCCGCCGATGTATTCGCGCACCCGCCCCTCGCCCTCGAAAGCCCAGGTACTGGTCACCACGTTGTCGAGGAAGGCACGGTCGTGGCTGATCAGCAACAGCGTGCCGGCATAGTCCACCAGCAGCTCTTCCAGCAGCTCCAGCGTTTCCACGTCGAGGTCGTTGGTGGGCTCGTCCATCACCAGCAGGTTGGCCGGCCGGGTGAACAGCCGGGCCAGCAGGAGGCGGTTGCGCTCGCCGCCGGACAGCGCCTTCACCGGCGTGCGTGCCCGCTGCGGCGAAAACAGGAAATCCTGCAGATAGGCCAGCGCGTGCTTCTTCACACCGCCGACCTCGATGAAGTCCGAGCCCTGCACCACGTTGTCCATGACGCTGCGCTCCAGATCGAGCTGGCCGCGCAACTGGTCGAAATAGGCCACTTCCAGCTTGGTGCCAACCTGCACCCGCCCGCCCTGCACCGGAATCTGGCCGAGCAGCGCACGCACCAGCGTGGTCTTGCCGACGCCGTTGTCGCCGATCAGGCCGATCTTGTCGCCCCGCATGACCACGGTGGAGAAGCCGTCGACCAGCGCCTGCCCGTCATAGGCCAGACGCAGGTTGTCGGCCTCGAGCACCACCTTGCCCGAACGCTCCGCCTCGCTGAGCGCCAGCCGCGCCGTGCCGCTGCGCTCGCGCCGCTGCTGGCGCTCGGTGCGCAGCGCCTTCAGCGCCCGCACGCGCCCCTCGTTGCGGGTGCGGCGCGCCTTGATGCCCTGGCGTATCCACACCTCTTCCTGCGCCAGCTTCTTGTCGAAGAGCGCATTGGCCTGCGCCTCGGCGTCGAGCTGCTGCTGCTTGCGCTCGAGGTACTCGTCATAGCGGCAGGGAAAGTCGCGCAGCACGCCGCGATCGAGCTCGACGATGCGCGTGGCCACGGCCTTGAGGAAGCTGCGGTCATGGGTGATGAACAGCAGCGTGCCGGCATATTGCACAAAAAAGCTTTCCAGCCAGGCAATCGCACTCAGATCGAGATGGTTGGTGGGCTCATCGAGCAACAGGATGTCGGGCTCGGCCACCAGCGCCCGGGCCAGCAGCACGCGACGCTTGCGGCCGCCGGAGAGTGCGGCAAAGTCGGCGTCGGCATCGAGCTGCATGCGCGAGAGCACCTGCTCGACACGATGCTGCAGCGACCACGCCCCGGCCGCATCCAGCGCCTCCTGCGTGCGCGTGAGCTCGGCCAGCACACCCTCGTCACCATGGGCGTAGCGTTCGCTCAGCTCGTGATAGGCCGCGAGCAGGCCGGCGCTGTCGCCCAGGCCACCGGCCACCACCGCAAACACGCTGCCGGCCAGCTCCGTCGGCACTTCCTGCGGCAGGCTGGCAATACGCAGGCCACCCTGGCGCACGATCTCGCCACTGTCCGTCGCCAGCACGCCTTCGATGACCTTGAGCAACGTCGACTTGCCTTCGCCGTTGCGGCCGACGACGCAGACGCGCTCGCCGCGCGCCAGGCTGAAGTTGACGCGGTCGAGCAGGGGCGCCGCGCCGAAGGCGAGGCTGGCATCACGCAGGGAAAGCAGGGACATGGGAGAAGTGCCGCCGGGGGAAAAATCGGCGCGCAGGATAACACGCTAGAATGCAGGCACCGACCGCAACACGGCATCCGCCGCCCAAGGGCAGGAGACGGCTCATGGAATCACGACTGAATGACCTGGAAACCCGCCTGGCCTTCCAGGATGACCTGCTGGAGTCCCTGAACCGCATCGTGGCCGAGCAACAGCAGCAGATCGACCTGCTGCAGCGCGAGACCCGGCTGCTCTACGACCAGATCAAGTCCTTGTCGGCCGCCGTCCCGGTGGCCACCGGCGAGGACGCGCCACCGCCGCACTATTGATGATGGCGTGATCGCGCCTCCCTGCGCGCTCTCGCCGTCGCCCTTGCCCGCCTGGCGCAAGGACGCGGCCTTGCTGGCCGGCCAAGGGCTCGCGCCGGCTTCCGCCGGCGGCGGCACATCCTGTGCCGCTTTGTGTTGATGGCGTGTCGCGCCTCCCTGCGCGCGCTCGCCGTCGCCCTTGCCTGCGGACGGGCATGAAAAAGGCCG
>DAIRDY010000018.1:4373-19121 GCA_036795935.1 Moraxellaceae bacterium
CTCCCTGCGCGCGCTCGCCGTCGCCCTTGCCTGCGGACGGGCATGAAAAAGGCCGGACTGGCCGGCCTTTTCGCTACGCGGTCACTTACTTCTTCGGCACCCAGGCCCAGAGCATCTCGCAGCGGATGGGCTCCTGCCCGGACTCGTCGGTGACCACCACCGGCACCAGCACCTCGCCCTTGGGCGTGGTGCGGATCATGGCCACCTGCTCGGGGGTCAGCGTGGCCACGGCGCGCATGTCGCCCTGGGTGCGCTTCAGGTAATCCACCTTCAGTGTCTTAATCAGCGGCAGCTTGTCGTCGGGCAGGTTCATGCCGACCACGAAGCCGGTGGCCGTCTCGGCCAGCAGCGCCATGCCAGCGGCATGCACGCCCTTGATGTGGTTCTGCACCGGCCGGCGGTTGCGGATGCTGACCACCACGCGCTCCGGCGTCAGCTCCTCGTAACGCAGGCCGGCCGTCCCCACCAACGGCACCACGCGGCCGAAAATCTTCGAGATCACCGTACTGCGCAGGTTGGGCGGCAGGAACTCGAACTTGGACACGACACGGCCCAGGTTGTTGCTGAAACTCATGGAAGGCACTCCGGGGATGGGGGCGAAAAGCGCCGCCATATTTGCGGCTGTCCCCCGGCAGGTCAAGGCTCGGCGCGGGCCGCCCCCCGGCAATCCGGCCAATCCTGCACGGCAGGGCGCCCTGACTGTACGGCCCGGTGTCAGCCGGCTGCCATGGCCGGCAAGGCCTATCAGTGGCCGCTAATGCATAGCCACTGTCCAACAATCGCCCTGTAGACTGCCAATAATGACATTCATCAGTGACATCCCGGCCAAAAACAGGGGCGCAAATGACGGACATAATCCCCTACCCCGACCTGCCGGGGGGAGGACCACCACAATGAACAAACCCATGAACCAGGGCAGATTCCTGACCTTTGGCGCCTATCCCCGCAAGCTGGTGCAGTTGCTGGAGGATGAATGGAACATCCCCCCGGAAAAGCTGCTGGCCGGTACCGGCCTGGAACGCAGCCAGCTCGACATCCCGGAACTGGCCGTGCCCTTCGCCGATGTCGTCACCATCTTCAACAATGCCTACAACATGACGCAGCAGCCGGATCTCGGCCTGCGCTACGCCGCACAACTGCGCCCGAGTTCGCACGGCATGCTGGGAGCAGCCGTGCTCACCGGCGGCAACCTGCAGGCCGCCATCGACCTGTTCTATGACTACCTCGGCCTGATCGCCCCCTTCCTGCTGATGCACCAGGAAGACCGCCGCAACAGCCGCGTGCTGGTGTTCGAGCTGATCAGCGACATCAAGGTCGATCCGGTGCTGACCTTCGACATCACCCAGCTCAGCACGTTCAACATCCTGAAGCTGCTGCTGGGCGAGCGCACCCGTGAACTGGTGTTCCACTTCGCCCATCCGGCGCCGGCCCATGCCGACCGCTACCAGCAGTTCTTCGACGGCCACGTGCAGTTCAACGCCAGCTTCTACGGTGTGTCCATCCCGCGCGAATTCCTCGAGCACCGCAACCCGACGGCAGATGACGACACGCACCGCCTGCTGGTGCGCCAGATCAGCGAAAAGATGGAACTGGTGCATGCGCAGAGCTCCTTCGTCGACTCCGTGCGCTTCCACCTGAAACGCACCGGCGGCCCGCTGCCGCGCATGTCGGCCGTGGCCACGGCCTTCAACATGTCGGCGCGCACCTTCCGCAACCGCCTGCGCCGGCACAACACGTCCTACCAGTCGCTGCTGGACAAGGAGCGCCACGAGCAGGCCACGCACCTGTTGCGGCATACCGACAAGTCGGTCAAGGAAATCGCCTACCTGCTCGGCTTCCAGGAAAGCTCGAACTTCTCGCGCGTGTTCAAGAAGTGGACGGGCGTGACACCGCTCGACTACCGCCGCGGCGACATGATGAACTGAGCCCTGTCATCCGCAATGAAAAAGCCCGGGCATGCCCGGGCTTTTTCATTGCTGGGCGCCATCAGTCCTTGAAGTTGTTGAACTGCAGCGGCACGCCGAATTTCTGCTCGCGCAACAGCGCCATCACATCCTGCAGCGTGTCACGCTTCTTGTCGGTGACGCGCACCTTGTCGCCCTGGATGCTGGCCTGCGCCTTGAGGCCGCCGTCCTTGATCGCCTTCACAATCTTCTTCGCGATGTCCGACTCCAGACCATCGCGCAGCTTTATCGTCTGGTGCACCTCCTTGCCGGAGGCCTCCATCTTCTGCACGTCCATGCACTGCGGATCCACCTTGCGCTTGATGAAGTGGTTTTCCAGCATGGCGCGGACCTGGTCGATCTGGAAGTCGCTTTCTGCCGTCAGCTTGATCAGCTTGTCCTTCTCTTTCAGCTCCACTTCCACCTTGGAGCCGCGGAAATCGAAACGGGTGGCGATTTCCTTGACGGTGTTGGTGACGGCGTTGTTGACCTCGAAGAACTCGAGTTCGGACACCACGTCGAACGACGGCATGACACTCTCCTCTTGCAACGGTATTCAGGCCCGCGCCGGTCGCGGCACGGGCAGATGGTCAGGAACGGTGACCGCGCTCGGTCCACCAGATGGTCAGCAACATCCACCACCAGTACACGGTGCAGCCCATCAGGCTGAGCAGGCCCAGCACATGCATGCCCAGCACATGGGGGCCGCTGGGCAACTGCGTCAGCAGGCCGCTCACGATGAAGAGCGCGGCCAGCAGGATGGCGCGCGACTGCCGGTGACTGGCCTTTTCCAGCCGGTTCACCAGCCGCTCCAGCTCGCCCGGATCCAGCACCGGTGCCACCGGCGCACGCTCGCTGCCATTGCCGAACAGCGGCGCGGACGGATTGTACAGGCGCTCGACCACGTCCAGTGCGCGCACGCGGAAGGACTTGGCCAGCATCTTCGGCGAATAGCGACCGACCAGGGTTTTCTTCAAGAGCGGCGCCGCCTCTTCCATCAGCTGGAAGTCGGGATCGATCAGGCGGCCGAAGCCTTCCAGCGTGACGCAGGCCTTCACCAGCAGCGTGATGTCGCTGGGCAGGCGCACGGCATGGTTGCGCAGGATGGCGGCGACGTCGTTGAGCAGGCCGGAAACATCCAGCTCGCTGATCGGCACGCCATCGAAGCGCTCGATCAGGCTGGCCACCTCGGCATTAAGCGCCTCGCGATTGACGAAGCGGCCACCCGCCCACTCGACGAGCACGCCGGTGGCGTTTTCCGGCTCCTGCAAGAGCACGCAGCGGATCAGCCGCACCAGCTGGTCGCGACGCGTCGGCGTCAGCCGGCCGACCATGCCGAAGTCGAGCATGACAATGCGGTTGCCGGGCAGAATGATGAAATTGCCGGGATGCGGATCGGCGTGAAAGAAGCCGTCCTCCAGCATCATCTTCCACACGGCCTGGGCGCCATGGCGCGCAATCAGCTTGCGGTCCATGCCGGCGGCATCCAGCTCGTCGACGCGCTTGGCCGGGATGCCGCGGATGAACTCCTGCACATTCAGGTCTTCCGAGGTCCACTCCCAGTAAATCTTCGGCACCTTGATGAAGCCGAGGCCGCGCAGGTTCTCGCGCATGCGGTCGGCATTGCGCGCCTCGATGCTGAAATCGAGCTCGCGCATCAGCGAACGCTCGAACTCCTGCATGATTTCCACCGGCTGGTAGCGGCGCATTTCCGGCGATTGCGCCTCGGCAATCTCGGCCAGCTGGCGCATCAGGTGCAGGTCGGACTGGATGACCGCATCGATGCCCGGCTTGCGCACCTTGAGCACGACTTCCTCGCCGGCCAGGGTGGTGGCGCGGTGCACCTGCGCCATCGATGCGGTACCCACCGGCTGCTCGTCGACGGCACTGAAGCAGTCGGCGAGCCGGCAGCCCAGGCTGGCCTCGATCTGCGGCTTCAGCTGGTAGAAGGGAATGGCGCGGGTGTGGTCCTGCAGCTCCTCGAGCTGGGCAATCCACTCCGGCGGCAACAGGTCGACACGGGTGGCGAGGATCTGCCCGAACTTGACGAAGGTCGGGCCCATTTCCTCCAGCGCCATGCGCGCCCGCACTTCCGGCGGCTGGCGGCGCACATCGGCGGGCAACTCGCGGTTGAACCAGCGGCCGAGCAAGTCGGCCCGCCCTTCCATGCCGAGCCACTGCACCAGGTCGTCGAAGCCGTAGCGCAGCAGGATGCCGACCAGTTCGCGCAGGCGGCGCAGTTCACGCGCCCCGGAAAAAATGTTCATCGTGTCGTCCTTGCGAGACCGCTGGCTCAGCGGTGATACACCGCCGACAGTTCATGCACGGCGTCGATGAAGGCGCCGGCATGGGCCGGATCCACCTTCTGGTCGATGCCATGACCCAGATTGAAAACGTGGCCGTTTCCTGCGCCAAAACCCTCGAGGATGCGCGCCACCTCGGCACGGATGCGCGAAGGGCTTGCGAACAGCATCGACGGATCCATGTTGCCCTGCAGCGCGACACGCGCACCGACTTCGGCACGTGCGCGCGTGATGTCCGCCGTCCAGTCGAGGCCGAGCGCATCGGCGCCGGCATTGGCCATGTCGGTCAGCCACTGGCCGCCGCCCTTGGTGAACAGGATGACCGGCACGCGACGGCCGTCATGCTCGCGGATCAGGCCGGCCACGATCTTCTGCATATAGCCCAGCGAGAACTCGCGGTAGGCCCAGCCCGGCAGCACGCCGCCCCAGGTGTCGAAAATCTGCACCGCCTGCGCACCGGCACGGATCTGCGCGTTCAGGTAGTCGGTAACCGACAGCGCGATCTTTTCCAGCAGCGCATGCGCCAGCTCCGGCGTGTCGTAGATCATGCGCTTGATGGTGTGGAAATCGCGCGAGGAGCCGCCCTCGACCATGTAGGTGGCCAGCGTCCACGGACTGCCGGAGAAGCCGATCAGCGGCACACGGCCGCCGAGGGCGCCACGGATGGTCCTGACCGCGGCCATCACGTAATCGAGGTCGCTGTCCGCCTTCGGCACCGGCAACGCGGCGATGTCGGCTTCGGTGCGCACCGCCTTGCGGAAGCGCGGGCCCTCGCCGGCCTCGAAATAGAGGCCGAGGCCCATGGCATCGGGAATGGTCAGGATGTCCGAAAACAGGATGGCGGCATCAAGCGCGTAGCGCTCCAGCGGCTGCAGCGTGACTTCGCAGGCCAGCTCCGGATTCTTGCACAGCGCCATGAAGTCGCCGGCACGGCTGCGCGTGGCGCGGTATTCCGGCAGGTAACGCCCGGCCTGCCGCATCATCCATACCGGGGTGACATCGACGGGTTCACGCAGCAGCGCACGGAGGAAGCGGTCGTTCTTGAGAGCGGTCATGACAGGGCCTGTGTGATGGACGGCGTATTGTAGGGGCTGCCGGGGGGCTTGGCGCCTCCCCCGGCGGATTCAGCGCAAGGCGTCGCGATCTTCCGGCCACAGCCGGCCGGCATCACCACTCAGCGCATAGTCGAGAAAGGCCTCGAGCCGCGGCTGCACCTGCGCCCGGTAACGCCCCAGCGCCTCGGTATGGCCTGCCCCCTCCAGCCGCCACAGCAACCGGGGTTCGCCCGCACGCCGGTACAGGCGTTCGCTGTGGTGCACCGGGATGGTGGCATCACGGTCGCCATGCACGAGCAGCAGGGGCACGGGCGCGATCGTCGCCACCACCGGCTCCGGGCTCAGGCCGTCGCTGATGATCAGGGGGCTGAGCGGCCACAGCACCCAGCCCAGGAGCGGGATCTGCAGCAGCTTTTCGCGGCCGATGCGGCCATAGCCGGCAAACGGCGAATCGGCGACCACGGCACGCAGGCCGGGCGGCCGGCTAGCAGCGAAGCGCAGCGCATTGGCCGCGCCCAGGCTCTGGCCCAGCAGGATCAACCGCTCCGGATCCACGTCGGGATGCCGGCGCAACCAGGCCCAGGCCGCCGCCACGTCCTGCTGCAGGCCGGCACGGCCGGGCTGCCCGGACGAGCGGCCGTAACCGCGGTAGTCGATGGTGAGCACCTGATAGCCCGCGGCCGGCAGCCAGTCGACATAGGCGACATGCGCCGTGAGGTTCTGGGCATTGCCGTGCAGGTGCAGCACCGTTCCCTTCACCTCGCCGGCGGGCTTCAGCCACCACCCATGCAGACGCACGCCGTCACTGCTGTCGATCCAGACATCCTCGTGCGGCACCGGCCGCGAAAGGCGCGGCTCGTAATCGATGCGATCGGGAAAATAGAACAGTCCGTTGGCACACCCGCCCAACAGCAGTGCCAACATCACGACGGCAAAACGCATGTCATCTCCCTGCTCCCGGGCCGCAGAAAAAAGCCCGCATCAGCGGGCCTTTTTCTGCGGCAGAGGCTCAGACATCCAGATAGTCGAGAATGCCTTCGGCCGCCTGGCGACCTTCCCAGATGGCGGTCACCACGAGGTCGGAGCCGCGCACCATGTCACCGCCGGCAAACACCTTGGGATTGCCGGTCTGGAACTTGTAGGCCGCCTCGGCCGGGGCCACCACGCGACCGCTGTTGTCGGTGGCAATGCCGAAGGGCTGGAACCAGGGCGCCGGGCTCGGACGGAAACCGAAGGCCAGGATGACGGCATCGGCGTCCAGCACCTGCTCGGAGCCGGGAATGGCTTCCGGCGAACGACGGCCGCGGGCATCCGGCTCACCGAGGCGGGTTTCGACAACCTTCACGCCGGTCACGCCCGAAGACTCGTCACCGATGATGGCCACCGGCTGGCGGTTGAACAGGAACTGCACGCCTTCTTCACGCGCGTTCTTCACCTCGCGGCGCGAGCCCGGCATGTTCTCCTCGTCGCGGCGATAGGCGCAGGTGACGGCGGCCGCGCCCTGGCGGATCGACGTGCGGTTGCAGTCCATGGCGGTGTCGCCACCGCCCAGCACCACCACCTTCTTGCCCTCCATGCTCACATAGTCGGCCGGATTCTTCTCGAAACCGAGGCAGCGGTTGACGTTGGAGATGAGGAAGTCGAGTGCGTCGTGCACGCCCGGCAGGTCTTCACCGGGGAAGCCGCCCGACATGTAGGTGTAGGTGCCCATGCCGAGGAAAACGGCATCGTAGTCGTTGAGCAGCTGCTCGAAGGACACGTCCTTGCCGACTTCGGTATTCAGGCGGAACTCGATGCCCATGCCTTCGAAGATTTCGCGGCGGCGGGACATCACGTTCTTTTCCATCTTGAACTCGGGGATGCCAAAAGTGAGCAGGCCGCCGATTTCCGGATACTTGTCGAAGACCACCGGCTTCACGCCATTGCGCACCAGCACGTCGGCACAGCCCAAGCCCGCAGGGCCGGCGCCGATGATGGCGACCTTCTTGTCGGTCCACACCACCTTGGACATGTCGGGACGCCAGCCCATCGCAAAGGCAGTGTCGACGATGTACTTCTCGGTGTTGCCGATGGTGACGGCGCCGAAGCCGTCATTCAGCGTACAGGCGCCTTCACACAGGCGGTCCTGCGGGCAGACGCGTCCACACACTTCCGGCAGCGTGTTGGTCTGGTGGCAGAGCTCGGCGGCCTGGAACAGGTTGCCTTCCGAGATCAGCTTCAGCCAGTTCGGGATGTAGTTGTGGACCGGGCACTTCCACTCGCAGTAGGGGTTGCCGCAGCCCAGGCAGCGGTGTGCCTGGTCCTGGACTTCATCCTTCTGGAAGGGATGGTAGATCTCCACGAAGGTCGTGGTGCGCTCGGCAATCTCCTTCTTGGAGGGATCCTGCCGCGGCACGTCGAGAAACTGGAAATCGTTGTTCAGGCGCTCTGCCATTTGCCTTGCCTCGAAAGCTGGGTCTTTTGTTCCCCCTCCCCGCGGGCGGGGAGAGGGAGACGCGGGATTACATCGGGTTCTTGCGGGTGCTGTTCAGCAGTTCCTTGATGTTCGCTGCCTTCGGCTTCACCAGCCAGAACTTGCGCAGGTACTCGTCGAACTTGCCGAGGATTTCCGCACCCCAGGCGCTGCCGGTCTCGTCGACATACTCGGCAATCACTTCGCGCAGATGGTGGCGATGCGCCTCCATGGCTTCCGAACCGATGCGGTGCAGTTCGATCAGCTCCGGATTGATGCGGTCGAAGAAGTTGTTGTCGAGGTCGAGCACATAGGCAAAGCCGCCCGTCATGCCGGCACCGAAGTTGAGGCCGGTCTTGCCAAGCACGGTGACGAGACCGCCGGTCATGTATTCGCAGCAGTGGTCACCGGCACCCTCGATCACGGCATGGCAACCGGAGTTGCGCACGGCGAAACGCTCGCCCGCGGTACCGGCGGCATACAGCTCGCCACCCGTGGCGCCATAGAGGCAGGTGTTGCCGATGATGGCCGTGTCTTGCGACCTGAACGGCGAGCCCTTGGGCGGCGTGATCACCAGCTTGCCGCCGGCCATGCCCTTGCCGACGTAGTCGTTGGCATCGCCCTCGAGGTACATGTGCAGGCCGCCCGCATTCCACACGCCGAAGGACTGGCCGGCACTGCCGGTCAGCTTCAGCACCACCGGCTTGTCGCTCATGCCGAGGTCGCCGTGGCGCTTGGCGATCTCGCCGGACAGGCGCGCGCCGATGGAGCGGTCGCAGTTGCCGACCTTGAACTCGAAAGTGCCGCCAGTCTTGCCTTCGATGGCCGGCAGCGCGGCGGCCACCATCTTCTCGGCCAGCACGCCGCGGTCGAAAGGCTCGTTCTTGCCGACCTGGCAGAACTGTGGCTTGTCGGCGGCAATGCTGTCGTTGGCCAGCAGCGGGGTCAGGTCGAGATGCTGCTGCTTCTCGGTCTCGCCCGGCAGCATGGCCAAGAGGTCGGTACGACCGATCAGCTCGGCCATGCTGCGCACGCCCAGCTTCGCCATCCACTCGCGGGTTTCGGTGGCCACGAACTTGAAGAAGTTCATCAGCATTTCCGGCTCGCCGATGTAGTGCTGCTCGCGCAGGTCGTCCTGCTGCGTGGCGACGCCGGTGGCGCAGTTGTTCAGGTGACAGATGCGCAGGTACTTGCAGCCGAGCGCAATCATCGGCGTGGTGCCGAAGCCGAAGCTCTCGGCGCCGAGAATGGCCGCCTTGACCACATCGAGGCCGGTCTTGAGGCCGCCGTCGGTCTGCACGCGCACCTTGCCGCGCAGGTCGTTGGCACGCAGCGCCTGCTGGGCTTCGGACAGGCCGAGCTCCCAGGGGCTGCCGGCATAGTGGATGGACGACAGCGGCGAGGCCGCGGTGCCGCCGTCATAGCCGGAGATGGTGATGAGGTCGGCATAGGCCTTGGCCACGCCGGCGGCAATCGTGCCGACGCCAGGCTCGGACACCAGCTTCACCGACACCAGCGCGCCCGGATTCACCTGCTTCAGGTCGAAGATCAGCTGCGCGAGGTCTTCGATGGAGTAGATGTCGTGATGCGGCGGCGGCGAAATCAGCGTCACGCCGGGCACGGAATAACGCAGGCGGGCGATCAGCTGGTTGACCTTGCCACCGGGCAACTGGCCGCCTTCGCCGGGCTTGGCACCCTGCGCCACCTTGATCTGCAGCACTTCGGCGCTGGTCAGGTAGGCCGGGGTCACGCCGAAGCGGCCGGAAGCCACCTGCTTGATCTTGGAGTTCTTGATGGTGCCGTAGCGCGCCGGGTCTTCACCGCCCTCACCGGAGTTGGAGCGGCCGCCCAGCGTGTTCATGGCAATCGCGATGGACTCGTGCGCCTCGGGGCTGAGCGCGCCCAGCGACATGCCGGCGGAGTCGAAGCGCGGCAGGATGGCCTCGATGGGCTCGACCTCGTCGACACTGACCGGCCTGATATCCGGCTTGAAGCCGAGCAGGTCGCGGATGGTGGCCACCGGACGCGTGTTCACGAGCTCCGCATAAGCCTTGTAGTCGGCGTACTGGCCCGAGCGCACGGCCACGTGCAGGGTGTTGATCACGTCCGGATTGAAGGCGTGGTATTCCTTGCCGTAGACGAACTTGAGCAGGCCGCCTTGGTCGATGGCCTTGCGCTCCTTCCAGGCATCGGCCGCGAGCAGCTTCTGGTCGTTTTCCAGATCAGCAAAGCCGGCGCCCTGGATGCGCGAGGCCACGCCCTTGAAACAGGTGTCGACCACTTCGCTGGCCAGGCCCACGGCCTCGAAAAGCTGGCCGGCGCGATAGGAGGCCACGGTGGAGATGCCCATCTTGGACAGGATCTTGAGCAGGCCCTTGTTGATGCCCTTGCGGAAGTAGGTCTGCGCTTCCAGCGGGTCGCCGATGATCTCGCCGCTCTTCACGAGGTCCGCGATCACGTCATAGGCGAGATAGGGATAAATGGCGGTGGCGCCAAAGCCGAGCAGCACGGCGAAATGGTGCGGGTCACGCGCGGTGGCGGTTTCAACAATGATGTTGCTGTCGCAACGCAGGCCGGCAGCGCTCAGGTGGTGATGCACGGCACCGGTGGCCATGATGGCGCTGGCAGGCAGATGGCCCGGGCGGATGTCCCGGTCGGACAGCACGACCAGCACCTTGCCGCCCTTCACGGCCGCCTCGGCCTCGGCACAGATGCGGGCGATCGCTGCCTTCAGGCCTTCGCTTTCCGGATAGTTGAGGTCGATGACCTGGACGCCATAGCCCGGGGCCTTGATGTCGAGGATCTGCCGGAACTTGCTGTGCGACAGCACCGGACTCGCCAGGATGGCGCGGTTGGCGTGCTCGGCCGTTTCCTCGAACACGTTCATTTCGGCGCCGAGGCAGGTCTCCAGCGACATCACGATGCTTTCACGCAGCGGATCGATGGGCGGGTTGGTGACCTGCGCAAACTGCTGGCGGAAATAGTCGGCGACATGGCGCACGCGGCGCGACAGCACGGCCATCGGCGTGTCGTCGCCCATTGAGCCCACCGCCTCCTGGCCACTCTCGGCCAGGGGACGGATGATCTGGTCGCGCTCTTCGAAGCTGACCAGGAACATCTTCTGCAGTGCCTTGAGCTTGCCGAGGTCGGTCGCGGCCACGAGCTGCTTCTCGAGCTCGTCATCGTTCTCGATGCGCACCGCCTTTTCACGCAGCCAGTCCTTGTAGGGCTGGGAGTTCTTCAGGCGGTTGTCGATGTCTTCGGTCTTCAGCACTTCACCGGTCTGCGTGTCGACCGCCAGCAGCTTGCCCGGACCGACACGGCCCTTGGCCACCACATCCTCGGGCTGGTAATCCCAGACGCCGATTTCCGAGGCCAGCGTGATGAAGCCGTTCTTGGTGATGACCCAGCGCGCGGGACGCAGGCCGTTGCGGTCGAGCATGCACACGGCATAGCGGCCGTCGGTGATGACGAGGCCGGCGGGACCGTCCCAGGCTTCCATGTGCTTGGAGTTGTATTCGTAGAACGCGCGCAGGTCGGCGTCCATGGTCTCGACGTTCTGCCAGGCCGGCGGCACCAGCATGCGCAGCGCACGGAACAGGTCCATGCCGCCACCGATGAGGATTTCCAGCATGTTGTCGAGGCTGGAAGAGTCGGAGCCGGTGCGGTTCACCAGCGGCGTCAGCTGGGTGAGGCCGGGCAGCAGCGGGTTCTCGAATTTGGGCGTTCTGGCCAGCGCCCAGTTGCGGTTGCCCATGATGGTGTTGATCTCGCCGTTGTGCGCGAGATAACGGAAGGGCTGGGCCAGCGGCCAGCGCGGCAGCGTGTTGGTGGAGAAGCGCTGGTGGAAGACCGCGATGTGCGTCGCCAGACGCGGATCGTCGAGATCCTTGTAGAAGCGCGGCAGGTCTGCCGGCATCACCAGGCCCTTGTAGGAAATGATGCTTGCCGACAGCGTCGGGATGTAGAACAGCGGATCCGCCTTCAGCTGATGCTCGGCACGACGGCGCGCGAGAAAGAGCTTGCGGTTCAGCGTAACGAGATCAAGGCCCGCGCCATTGACAAAGACATGCTCGAACACGGGCAGCGAGCGCAATGCGATCTCGCCGCAGATGGACACGTCCACCGGCACCTTGCGCCAGCCGGCCACCACGAGGCCCTCGGCCTCCAGCTCCTTGTTCAGGGTGTCGCGGGCGCGGGCAGCCAGTGCCGGATCGGTATTGAGGAAAACCAGGCCGGCACCAAAACGGTCCGCCAGTTCGACGCCGAGCTCAGCTTTGGCCACTTCGCGGAAGAAGGCATCCGGCATCGCCATCAGCACGCCGCAACCGTCCCCGGTCTTGCCGTCAGCCGCGATCGCGCCGCGATGCGTCATGCACGAGAGCGAGTGAATGGCAGTCTGCACCAGCGTGTGGCTGGCCTCGCCTTTCATGTGGGCGATCAGGCCAAAGCCGCAGTTGTCCCGGAACTCGTCCGGTTGGTACAGGCCAGGATTCAGAACCGGCTGCTCATGCATCTGGGTTTACCTTGAAAAACAAAGGTTTAGGAAACCACCCAACCCTCCTGTCCGGAAGGCGGGCAAAAATGGACGCACATTCTATAGGCAAACGGGCAGGTGCTCAAATGCCGCGGACGCAGCACAGGGCGGGGAAAATCAGGGCGGGGCAGGGGGCGGTGCCAGTGCCGCATCAGCCGCTGGCAACAGTGCCTGGTAGGCCCCGAAACGGCGAGGGAAAGGACGGTTGTCAGGACTGGCAAGCAGCGTCTCTGCCACTCCCTGTGCCAGCTCGCGGGAGGGGAAATCGCCGCGGACCACGACGAACCAGCGCTGCCCGGCCTCGGGATAGGAAAAGTAGAGCAACTCGCCGCGATCTTCGCGCGACTCCAGGAAACGCACTACCGTGGCCTCCTCGCGCGCCGCCAGCAACTGCAGCGTGAATGCCTCGGGGTGACGGGAGCGCAGCCATGCCTCGTCCCGGTACTCCGGAGCCAGACCCTGTGGCTGCACCTGCTCCGCAACAGGCTTGATCCCCCCGCGGAACGGCACGATTGCATCCAGCCGGCCAAAGCCCTCATCAAACCGGTGCGGCAAACCCTCCGCCGGCTTGCCAAGCACCAAGCGGGCGGGCAGACGGGGCGCGCCATCACGCGCCAGCAGCAGCATGAGCACAGCGGACAGCAGTGCCAGGCAGCATGCCAGCATCAGCAGTGCAGGCCAGCGCCCCTCAAGACTCATGACACCACCTCGCCAAGTGCCGGGCCCGCCGCCAGCGTCGCGCGCAGCAGCTCGGCCGGCGCCTCGCTGACCACGGCCTCCCCGAGCGCACGCAGCAGCACAAGCCTGAGCCGGCCGTCCTTGACCTTCTTGTCGCGCACCATGTGGGCAAGGAAGTCGTCCACCGACATCGGCGGCGGCAGCACCGGCAAACCGGTCGCCTGCAGCAACCGCCTCAGACGCCGCACGTCCGCCAACTGCAACCAGCCAAGCCGGCAGGAAAGGTCCGCCGCCATCAGCATGCCGGTGGCCACGGCCTCGCCATGCAGCCAGGCCCCATAGCCCATGCCGGTCTCGATGGCATGCCCGAAGGTATGCCCCAGGTTGAGCAGGGCACGCAGGTCCGCCGTTTCAAATTCGTCGGCAGCAACCACTTCCGCCTTGTTGGCACAGGAACGGTGAATCGCTTCGGCCATCACGGCAGGATCACGCGCCAGCAAGGCCGGCATGTTCAACTCCAGCCATTCAAGGAAAGGCAGATCCCGGATCAGGCCGTACTTGATCACCTCGGCCAGCCCGGCCCGCAACTCGCGATCCGGCAAAGTGGCCAGCACATTGGTATCAATGATGACGGCATTCGGCTGCTTGAAGGCACCGATCATGTTCTTGCCCAGCGCATGATTGACGCCCGTCTTGCCGCCCACCGACGAATCCACCTGCGAGAGCAGGGTTGTCGGCAACTGGATGAAATCGACACCCCGCTGGTAGGCCGCCGCAGCAAAACCGGTCATGTCGCCGACGACACCGCCCCCTAACGCCAGCAGCGTGCAGTCGCGATTGAAGCGCTGCTCCAGCAACACGGAGAAGATGCGGTCGAGGTGTGCAAGATTCTTGTAGGCCTCGCCATCCGGCAGGATGCACTCGGCCAGCTGGTAAGCCCCCAACCGCTCGCGCAGGACCGGCAGATAGAGCGGGGCCACCGTCTCGTTACTGACCACCAGCACCTGGCGGCCATGGATGTGGGGAGTGAGAAGGTCGGCGCGCGTCAGCAGGCCGGCCCCGACATGAATGGGATAGGAGCGGTCGCCAAGCGCGACCTCAAGGGTTTGCATGGGGAAACGGCAGCGTGGCTCAGGGAGGGCCTATTCTAGCCCCGCGTACGCCTCCAGCGCATGGAGGATTTTCAGGGCCACCTCACGGGCACCGCCCCCATCGGTCGGCATCACGATATGGGCCACCTCGCGGTACAGCGGGTCACGCAGGGCCATGAGCTCCGCCAGGCGGGCGGCAGGATTCGGGGTTTGCAGCAGGGGGCGATTGCGGTCTCGCGCCGTACGCTCAAGCTGCACGGCAACCGGCGTCAGCAGATAGACCACGACACCGCGCTCATGCAGATGACGACGATTGGCTTCGCGCATCACTGCGCCGCCACCGGTCGCCAGCACGATGCCCTGACGGCGGGTAAGCACATCGATGACGGCCTCCTCGCGCTGACGGAAGCCCTCCTCTCCTTCGACATCGAAGATCCATGGGATGTTGGCGCCGGTCCGCGCCTCTATTTCATGGTCGGAATCGATGAACTCCTGGCGCAGGAGCTCGGAAAGCTGGCGGCCGATGGTGGTTTTACCCGCCCCCATCGGCCCGACCAGAAAGACATTGCCGCGATACTTCTTCACAACACGGACAACATGCAGCCGATACGCAACTTACTTGCTTGCCAGCGCATCAGTCACCAGACGCGGGGTGACGAAGATCAGCAGCTCTTGCTTGTCGTTACGCG
>DAIRDY010000019.1:0-18851 GCA_036795935.1 Moraxellaceae bacterium
CGGCCAGCCCCCTCAGGTTCCCCGGGGGGGCGTTTTCCCCCTATAATCGCGCCCCTGTTTTCTCTGCCCGCCGGGTGCCCCCCATGCTCGAGATTGTCCAGGAAGCGCTCACCTTTGATGACGTGCTCCTGCTGCCGGCCTATTCCGAGGTCCTGCCCAAGGACGTCAGCCTCAAGACCCGCCTGACCCGGGGCATCAGCCTCAACATCCCGCTGGTCTCCGCGGCCATGGATACCGTGACCGAGGCGCGCATGGCCATCGCCATCGCCCAGGAAGGCGGCATCGGCATCCTGCACAAGAACATGGACATTGCCGCGCAGGCCGCGGAAGTGCGCCGCGTGAAGAAGTACGAAGCCGGCATGGTCAAGGACCCCATTACCGTGGGCCCGGACACCACCGTCGGCGACCTGCTCGAGCTGACCAAGGCCAACCGCATCTCCGGCGTGCCGGTGGTGGTGGGCAACGACCTCGTTGGCATCGTCACCAGCCGCGACCTGCGTTTCGAAACCAAGCTCGACCTGCCTGTCTCCGCCATCATGACCGCCAAGGAAAACCTGGTGACGGTCAAGGAAGGCGAATCGCACGAGCGCATCAAGGAATTGCTGCACCAGCACCGCATCGAGAAGGTGCTGGTGGTGGATGACAACTACCAGCTCAAGGGCCTGATCACCGTCAACGACTTCCGCAAGGCCGAGCTCTATCCCATGGCCTGCAAGGATGCGCAGGGCAGCCTGCGTGTCGGCGCCGCGGTCGGCACCGGCCAGGAAACCGAAGCCCGCGCCGAGGCGCTGATCGAGGCCGGCGTCGACGTGCTGGTGGTGGACACCGCGCACGGCCACAGCCGCGGCGTGATCGATCGCGTGGCTTGGATCAAGAAGCACTATCCCAACATGCAGGTGATCGGCGGCAACATCGCCACCGGTGATGCCGCGCTCGCGCTGCTCGATGCCGGTGCCGATGCGGTCAAGGTCGGTATCGGCCCGGGCTCCATCTGCACCACGCGCATTGTTGCCGGCATCGGTGTGCCGCAGATTTCCGCCATTGATCTCGTGGCGCGCGCCCTCAAGGGCCAGATCCCGCTGATTGCCGACGGCGGCATCCGCTTCTCCGGCGACATCGCGAAGGCCATTGCCGCCGGCGCCCACGTCATCATGGTCGGCTCGCTGCTGGCCGGCACCGAAGAGGCACCGGGCGAAGTCGAGCTGTACCAGGGCCGCTACTACAAGGCCTATCGCGGCATGGGCTCGCTGGGTGCCATGGCGCAGCGCGGCGGCGGCAGCGCCGACCGCTATTTCCAGGACGCCGCCGCCGGTGTCGAAAAGCTGGTGCCGGAAGGCATCGAAGGCCGTGTGCCCTACAAGGGCCCGATGAGCGGCATCGTGCACCAGCTCATGGGCGGCCTGCGTTCGTCCATGGGCTATACCGGTTCCGCCGACATCGAAGCCATGCGCAGCCAGCCGAAGTTTGTGAAGATCACCGCGGCCGGCATGAAGGAATCGCATGTGCACGACGTGACAATTACCAAGGAAGCGCCCAACTACCGCATCGGTTGAGGGCGCGATCAGGCCGCGCTGGCGGCGTTGGCGAGCCTTTCGCGTCGGGTCACGTACTTCAGTACGCTCCCCTCCGCGACAGGCCCGCCGCCTTGCCATCACGACCTGCTAGCTCCCTCAACAAACGGGGCAAACCGCAGCAGCGGGGCATTGGCCCCGTTTTTGTTTTCTGAGCCTTCAGTTCCTGAGCCCGACATTCTGCAAGCCGAGAGCGCCATGAGCCACGACATTCATGCCCACCGCATCCTGATCCTGGATTTCGGTTCCCAGTACACCCAGCTGATTGCGCGCCGCGTGCGCGAACTCGGTGTGTATTGCGAGCTGCGCGCCTTCGACATGACGGAAGCGGAAATCCGTGCCTTCAATCCGCGCGGCATCATCCTCTCCGGCGGCCCGGAAACGGTGACGCAGGAAGGCACGCCGCGGGCACCTGCGTGCGTGTGGACGCTTGGCGTGCCGGTGTTCGGCACCTGCTACGGCATGCAGACCATGGCGCAGCAGCTCGGCGGCAAGGTCGAGTCCTCCGACCTGCGCGAATTCGGCTATGCCGAAGTGAAGCTGGAAGCGAAGTCCCGTTTCTTCGACGGCATCGAAGACCATGTGCAGGCCGACGGCAGCGTGTCGCTCGACGTGTGGATGAGCCACGGCGACAAGGTCACGGCGATTCCCGAAGGCTTCAAGGTGACGGCGTCCACACCGTCCTGCCCGATCGCCGCCATGAGTCATGAGGAAAAGCATTTCTACGGCGTGCAGTTTCATCCGGAGGTGACGCACACCAAGCAGGGCGGCCGCATGCTGGAGCGCTTCGTGCGCGAGATCTGCGGCTGCGACGCGCTGTGGACGCCGGCCAACATCGTGACCGACTCCATCGAGCGCATCCGCGCCCAGGTCGGTGACGACCAGGTGCTGCTCGGCCTCTCCGGCGGTGTCGACTCCTCGGTGGTGGCGGCCCTGCTGCACAAGGCCATCGGTGACAGGCTTACCTGCGTGTTCGTCGACAACGGCCTGTTGCGCAAGCATGAAGGCGACCAGGTCATGGCCATGTTCGCCAAGAACATGGGCGTGCGCGTGATCCGCGTCGATGCCGAAGCCGAGTTCCTCGGCAAGCTGGCCGGCGTGTCCGATCCGGAAGCCAAGCGCAAGATCATCGGCAACACCTTCATCGAGATTTTCGACAGGGAGTCGGCCAAGCTCGCCGCCGGCGGCGTGAACTGGCTGGCCCAGGGCACCATCTATCCCGATGTCATCGAGTCGGCCGCCAGCAAGACCGGCAAGGCCCATGTCATCAAGTCGCACCACAATGTCGGCGGCCTGCCCGACGACATGAAGATGAAACTCGTCGAGCCGCTGCGCGAACTGTTCAAGGACGAGGTGCGCAAGATCGGCCTCGAACTCGGCCTGCCCTACGACATGGTCTATCGCCATCCCTTCCCGGGCCCGGGCCTCGGCGTGCGCATCCTCGGCGAAGTGAAAAAGGAATACGCCGACATCCTGCGCGAGGCCGACGCCATCTTCCTCGAGGAACTGCACAAGGCCGACTGGTACCACCAGACCTCGCAGGCCTTTGCCGTGTTCCTGCCGGTGAAGTCGGTGGGCGTGGTCGGCGACGGCCGCCGCTACCAGTGGGTGATCTCGCTGCGCGCGGTGCAGACCATCGACTTCATGACCGCGCACTGGGCGCACCTGCCCTACGAGCTGCTGGGCAAGGTGAGCAACCGCATCATCAACGAAATCGAGGGCGTGTCGCGCGTGGTCTACGACGTGTCCGGCAAGCCGCCCGCGACCATCGAGTGGGAGTGAGCCGTCAGGCGTCGGGAGTGCGGTCATGAGCGCGCAGGAAAAAATTGCCAACGCCGAAGCCGCCGTGCTCGAGCTGTCGCTGTTTTTCGTGCGCCACTCGCTGCCGTACTGGCCGGCGCAGATGGCGCCGGCGCTGCAGGCCTTGCGCGAGCAGGACGGTGCGCGTGCCCTCGATGCCTGGAGCCGGCTGGCGCTGATGGGCGAGTACGGCCTGATGCAGGTGCAGGTCAGCTACGAGGGCGGCTATCGCTGCCGCGACTTTGCCGCCGAGCAGGCGCACTTCCAGATGCTGCTCGACCAGGCCCTGCAGACCCTCAACAACTTGCGCGCCTACCTGCGCACCGGCGTCAACCGGCCGCTGGTCGACATCCGTCCCGATACCCCGTTATGACCCCGTTTTCCGAGCGCGACCGGCATTTCATGCAGCGTGCGCTGACACTGGCGCAGGCCGGCGAGGCGCTGGGCGAAGTGCCGGTGGGCGCGGTGCTGGTGGTCAATGACGCGATTGTCGGCGAGGGCTTCAATCAGCCGATCAGTGCGCAGGACCCCACCGCCCATGCCGAGGTCGTGGCCTTGCGTGCCGCCGCGCAGGCGCTCGGCAACTACCGCCTCGAGGGCAGTACGCTGTACGTGACGCTGGAGCCTTGCACCATGTGTGTCGGTGCGCTGGTGCATGCGCGTGTGGCGCGGGTGGTGTTTGCCGCCAGCGAGCCCAAGGCGGGGTCGCTGGTCAGTGCCCGCCGCCAGCTGGAAAGCGGTTACTACAACCATGTGTTTGCCTATGCCGGCGGCCTGCTGGCCGACGAGGCGGGGGCGCTGCTGTCGGACTTCTTCCGGCGCCGGCGTGCCGCCCGCAAAGAAGCAGATCCCCGTTCGCCCTGAGCCTGTCGAAGGGCTGCCGTCAAAGCGGTAAGAGCACGCAGCCCTTCGACAGGCTCAGGGCGAACGGTTCATGTAATCGGAGTCAATAAAATGAGCGAGCGGGTGCGTCTGGAAATTCGTGACGAAGTGGCCTACGTCACCATGGTGCGCAGCGACAAGTACAACGCGCTGGACTGGGACATGCTGTGTGCGCTGGTCGATACGGCGGAAAGGATCGGTCGCGACAAGTCGCTGCGTGCGGTCATCCTGCAGGGCGAGGGCAAGGCTTTTTGCAGCGGGCTCGACTTCCCCTCGTTCACGAAGCAGCCGGCGAAGATGGTGCGCGGCTTCCTCAAGTACGGCGTGAAGACCACCAACCTGTTCCAGGAAGTGGCCTGGTGCTGGCGCCGCCTGCCGGTGCCGGTGATCGCCGTCATCCACGGCTATTGCTATGGCGGTGGCGTGCAGATCGCGCTCGGTGCCGATTTCCGCTACACCACGCCGGACTGCGAGTTTTCCATCCTCGAGGCGAAGTGGGGGCTGGTGCCGGACATGACCGGTACGGTGACGCTGCGCGAACTCCTGCCCATGGACCAAGCCAAGTTGCTGACCATGACCGGCCGCATGTTCGACGGCACCGAGGCCCGTGCGCTGAATCTGGTGACGGGGGTGAGTGCCGATCCGCTGGCCGAGGCGGAACGCCTGGTGGCGGAACTCAAGACGCGCTCGCCGGATGCGGTGGCGGCAACCAAGCAGCTGTTCCAGGAAACCTGGGTGGCGGGCGTGCGCCGCGCGTTCTCGAAGGAGTCGCGCATCCAGCTGGGGCTCTTGCTGGGCCGGAACCAGAAGATTGCAGTGGATGCGAACTTCAAGAAAAAGAAGCCGGAATTCTTGCCGCGGCGCTGAGGCAGGAACACCGCCTGCGCAGAAAAGATATGCGCCTGCCGCCCGGCCTACTTCAGGTGTTGCGTCAGAAACCGGTCCAGTGCATTCGCAAACGCCGCCTTGTCCTGCGCACTGAAGCTCGCCGGACCTCCCACCTGCACGCCGCTTGAGCGCAGCTCCTCCATGAAGTTGCGCATGGTCAGCCGCTGCCGGATGTTCTCTGCCGTGTAGAAGCTGCCGCGCGGGTTCAGCGCAAACGCCCCTTTTTCCACCACCTTTGCCGCCAGCGGAATGTCCGCCGTTACTGCAAGATCGCCCGGCTGTATCAGCTCCACGATGCGGTCATCGGCGACATCGAAGCCCGCCGGCACCTGTATCGACTTCAGCCAGTCCACGCGCGGCACCGGAATGTGCTGGTTGGCCACCAGTGTGCAGAGCACCTGCCGTTTTTCCGCGGCACGGAACAGGATGTCCTTGATCACGTTGGGGCAGGCGTCGGCATCCACCCAGAGTTGCAGGCGGCGTTCAGTCATCAGGGGTCTCCAGCAGGGCCAGCACCTGTGCGCGCAGTGGTTCCGGGATCAGCGCGCTGGCGGCGGCAAAGTCGCGGCGGATGGCCGCCAGGTTGGCTGGGCCGTCGATGGCCAGCAGCGGGCTGGCCTTGTGTGCCGGCAGGCGCTGGCTGCCGTCGTCCACGGCAAGGTGAATGAAGCCGCGCCCCGGCTGCCAGTCCAGTGCGTGCTCGGCCAGCGGCTTGCCGTAGCAAAGCTGGCAGCGCAGCAACTGACCGTTGTCATCCAGCCAGACGATCAGGTCCATGCCGGCGCTGGTAAACCAGCGCCGTGGCGGCTCGCCCGGAATCTGCCGGGTGGGGCGCAGCTCGGTCAGCAGGTCGGTGGCAGTGGTGGTCATGTCCGGAATTATGCGCGCCCGGATGCGGCACCGGCGCAAAAAAATGCCCCGCCAAAGCGGGGCAGGAGAGAGAGTTCGGGGGCTTACTGCACGCGGCTGCGGGCATCCTGCATCGTGCTGGCCACACGCAGGTCGCTGTGACGGGTCGAGGCCATCAGCAGCGCATCGTGGAAGCGGCGCACGTGCTGCACGTAGAGCAGCGCCTGGCCGACCGGGATGCGCCGGCCCTGGCGGCGGGCATCGAGGGCCAGCTGGCGCAGGTGCTGGCTGACCACCAGCCAGCGGTTGCCGTCGTCGCCGGCGGCAAAGGCGTTCTTGCGGGCGCGCTCCACATGCGCCGGGCCCATGTTGTAGGCTGCCAGCGCCATCCAGGTGCGGTCCGGTTCGCGCACCTCGGCGGGAAGGCTTTGCAGGATCTGGCGGTAGTAGCGGGCACCGCCGGCAATGCTCTGCTGCGGGTCGACGCGATCAACCACGCCCATGCTGGCGGCCGTGTCGCGGGTCAGCATCATGATGCCCTGCACGCCGGTGGGCGAAATGGCGTCCGGCTGCCACTTCGACTCCTGGTAGCCGATGGCGGCCAGCAGGCGCCAGTCGATGCCGTAGCGCGCAGCCTGGCGCTCGAACAGCGGCTGGTAGCGCGGCAGGCGCTGCGCGATGTCGCGCTGGAAGTTGCGACCGGCATGCTGCTCGAAGCCGGCATCATGGCTGTAGAAGGCCACCAGCCGGTCCAGCGTGCCATCGCGCTGCAGGCGGGCCAGGAAGTCCTGGGCGGCGCGGAACAGGCTCTGGTCGCGGGTCTTGAGGAAGGCCCAGGCCAGTTCGCTGTTGTCCTGCAAGTTGAGCGCCACCCCGGTCTGCGGGTAGAGCGGGCGGCGCGCGTCATATTCGCTGGAGTTCATGGCCACGAAGTCCAGCGCGCCCGTCTGCAGCTGCTCCAGCAGGAACAGCGGGTCGGTGTCCTCGAACTCGATGACGAGCAGGTCCGGGCGCCAGCGGGTCAGGCTCTTGAGGCGCAGGGCCTCGGAGCTGCCGGCGATGACGCCAATGCGGCCGCCCTCGATGGCGTCGAGGCTGGCCGGCAGCGGCCGGTTCAGGCGCTGGATCAGCTGCTCGCTGACCGCCATGTAGGGCTGGCCGGTGCGCAGGCGTTTCAGGCGCGGGTCATCGGAGGAGAGGCCGGTGATGGCGATGTCGGCGCTGTTGCGCTGGACTTCGGTGAGGGCGCTTTCCGGGCTGCCGGCATCACGCAGCTCCAGCTCGACGCCCAGGTCTTCGGCAAACAGGCGGGCGAGCTCGTACTGCAGTCCGCGCGGACCGTCGCTGGCGATGGTGAAGGTGGTGGGGCCGCTGACGCCGGTCAGTACCAGGCTGCCGCGGACCTGCACCTGCTGCAGGGCATTGGTCTGGGGCTGGAGCTGGAACAGCGCAAGGACCAGCGCACTCAGCATGAAGGCGCGGACCATGTGCCGCGGCGGGAGCCGGAGCAGGGGGCGTAGGATTCGTGTGCGTAGCGCAGGGAAGCCGCCAGACATCCTGAGTACCTCGTTCGGTTTACCGTTTATGCCAGCCGCGGAAGTCCTTCCGCCGCCGTCGTCGCGTTTACCCTAGGGGGTGTTTCGGTAGCCAGTGGCCTACCTGAGCGCGTACCCGTCCTGCCGGGGGCAGGGGTCCGGGACGCGAGGTCGGGCGCAATCTATCGACCGGGTCACACTCTGTCTAGCCCAAGGTGGGCAAAAAAGCCTGGCATTGTCCGACAATTTCACCGCTTCCCGACCGGCTGCAAAACCCTTCCCGGTGTCCCCAAGTGCCTGATTGCCGTATGATTGCGGCCTTTTCCGGGGGCCTGCGTGCCCGGAAATGCCCTGCTTACGCCGTCCTCCGAGAGACCGACATGCTCATCCTGCCTGGTGCCCTGGCGCTTTCCGCTTTCCGACAGAACCGTCTGCTGCGCGACCTCCAGCAGTTGCTGCCGAAGGTGTCGGGCCTGTCTGCGCGATTCCTGCACCTGGTGGATGGCGAGGTGGCCGACCGTGCCCGCCTCGAGGCGCTGCTGGCGTATGGTGATGCCTTTGAGGGCGACGCGTCCGGTGAGCTGTTTCTCGTGGTGCCGCGCCCCGGCACCATCTCGCCTTGGTCCTCCAAGGCCAGCGATATTGCCCACAACTGTGGCGAGGCCGGCGTGCGCCGCATCGAGCGCGGTACGGCCTTCTATATAGAAGGCGGTCCGTTCACGGCGGCGGAGCGTACGCAGCTCGCTGCCCGCCTGCATGACCGCATGACCCAGGCGGTGCTCGCCAGTGAGGCCGAGGCGGCCCAGCTGTTCCGCGCCGAGGCGCCGCGCCCGCTGGCCAGCGTCGACATCCTGGGCGGTGGTCGCGAGGCCCTGGAGGCGGCCAACCGCGAGCAGGGGTTTGCGCTGTCGCCGGACGAGATCGATTACCTCGTCGACAACTTCCGCGCGCTCGGCCGCAATCCCACCGATGTCGAGCTGATGATGTTCGCGCAGGCCAATTCCGAGCACTGCCGCCACAAGATCTTCAATGCCGACTGGGTCATCGACGGCACGGCGCAGGAGCGCTCGCTGTTCAAGATGATCAAGAACACCTATGCCGCCGCGCCCGACGGCATCCTCTCCGCCTACAAGGACAACGCCGCCGTCATCACCGGCCATCGTGCCGACCGCTTCTTCCCGGCGCCGGACACGCACGAATACCGCTACCACGACGAGGACGTGCACATCCTGATGAAGGTGGAGACGCACAACCACCCGACCGCCATCTCGCCCTTCCCCGGCGCCTCCACCGGCTCCGGCGGTGAAATCCGCGACGAGGGCGCCACCGGCCGCGGCGGCAAGCCCAAGGCCGGCCTCACCGGCTTCACCGTGTCCAACCTGAACATTCCCGGTTTCGGCCAGCCCTGGGAGCAGCCCTACGGCAAGCCGGGGCGCATCGTCACCGCGCTCGACATCATGATCGAGGGCCCGCTCGGCGGCGCCGCGTTCAACAACGAATTCGGCCGGCCCGCACTCTGCGGCTATTTCCGCAGCTTCGAGATGACGGTGAACGGCCTCAATGGCCCGGAAGTGCGCGGCTACCACAAGCCGATCATGATTGCCGGCGGCTACGGCAACATCCGTGGCGGCCATGTGCAGAAGAATCCGATCCAGCCCGGCGACCAGCTGATCGTGCTCGGCGGCCCGGCACTGCTGATTGGTCTGGGTGGCGGCGCCGCCTCGTCCATGGCCTCCGGTGCCAGCGCGGAAAATCTCGACTTCGCTTCGGTGCAGCGCGACAACCCGGAAATGGAACGCCGCTGCCAGGAAGTCATCGACGTGTGCTGGGCCATGGGCGACGACAACCCGATCGTGTCCGTGCATGACGTGGGGGCCGGCGGCCTGTCCAATGCCATGCCCGAGCTGGTGCACGAGCATGACCTGGGTGCCACGCTCGACCTGCGTGCGATTCCGTCGCTGGAGTCGGGCATGCGGCCGGTGGAAATCTGGTGCAACGAGGCGCAGGAGCGTTATGTGCTGGCGGTGTCGCCTTTGCGCCTGGCCGAGTTCGAAGCCATCTGCGCGCGTGAGCGCTGCCCCTTTGCCGTGCTTGGCGAAGCCACGGAAGTGCGCGAGCTGAAAGTCGCCGATGGCCATTTCGGCAACCACCCCGTCGACATGCCGATGCAGGTGCTGCTCGGCAAGACGCCGCGCATGACGCGCACCGTTAGCCGCCAGGCCTTGCCGCAGCCGGCCTTTGACACCGCCGGCATCGCGCTCGATGACGCCGTGCGCCGTGTGCTGCAACTGCCCTCGGTGGCCAGCAAGTCCTTCCTCATCACCATCGGCGACCGCTCCATCACCGGCATGGTGGCGCGCGAG
Source organism: Moraxellaceae bacterium (assembly GCA_036795935.1). GTDB lineage: Bacteria > Pseudomonadota > Gammaproteobacteria > Pseudomonadales > Moraxellaceae > UBA2031. The sequence continues at coordinate 9,889 of DAIRDY010000019.1, forward strand.
CAGATGGTCGGTCCCTGGCAGGTGCCGGTGGCCGATTGTGCCGTCACCACCAGTGGCTTCCATGCCACGACCGGCGAAGCCATGGCCATGGGCGAGCGCACGCCGCTGGCGCTTATAGATGCCGCCGCCAGTGCGCGCATGGCAGTCGGCGAGGCCGTGACCAACATCGCGGCCGCCCGCATCGAAAAGCTCGGCGACATCCGTCTTTCGGCCAACTGGATGGCCGCTGCCGGCCACGGCAAGGAAGACGAGAACCTGTTCGACGCCGTGCGTGCCGTCGGCATGGAGCTGTGCCCGGCGCTGGGCATCGCCATTCCGGTGGGCAAGGATTCGCTGTCCATGCGCACGGTCTGGGAGGATGCCGGCGAGAAAAAGGCGGTGACCTCGCCGCTGTCGCTGATCATCACGGCCTTCGCGCCGGTGCTGGATGCCCGTCGCACGCTGACACCCGAGCTGCGTCGCGATGCCGGTGACAGCGAGCTGCTGCTGATCGATCTCGGTGCCGGCAAGCACCGCCTGGGTGGCTCTGCGCTGGCGCAGGTCTATGGGGCCATCGGCAATATTGCGCCCGATGTTGACGACCCGGCACTGCTGCGCGCCTTCTTCGCGCAGGTGCAGGCGCTGAATGCCGCCGGCGACCTGCTGGCCTATCACGACCGCAGCGACGGCGGCCTGTTCGCGGCCGTGGCGGAAATGATGTTTGCCGGCCGCGCCGGCGTTGAACTTGAGCTCACCGGTGATTTGCTGCCGGCGCTGTTCAACGAGGAGCTGGGTGCCGTGCTGCAGGTGCGTGCCGCCGATGGCGCACGGATTCTGGCGGCGCTGGCCGCGGCCGGCCTTGCCGCCAGCCGCATCGGCCGTGTCGTGGCCGCGCCGCGTCTCGTCATCCGTCACGACGGACGGGAAGTGTTCGCCGCTGCGCGCGCCAGCTTGCAGCAGTGCTGGGCCGAGACCAGCTACCGCCTGCAGGCGCTGCGCGACAATCCGGCCTGCGCCGAGCAGGAGTTTGCGCGTATCGCCGACGATGCCGACCGCGGCCTGCATGCCGTGCTCAGCTTCGACCAGAATGCCGATGTCGCTGCGCCCTTCATCAGTCGCGGCGCCCGTCCGCGCGTTGCCGTCCTGCGCGAGCAGGGTGTCAACGGCCAGATCGAGATGGCGGCCGCGTTCGAGCGCGCCGGCTTCGCCAGCGTCGACGTCCACATGAGCGACATCATCGCCGGGCGCGTGCAGCTCAGGGACTTCAAGGGGCTCGTGGCCTGCGGCGGCTTTTCCTATGGCGACGTGCTGGGCGCCGGCGGCGGCTGGGCGCGCTCGGTGCTGTTCAATGCCCGTGCCCGTGACGAGTTTGCGGCCTTCTTCGCGCGGCCCGACAGCTTTTCGCTTGGCGTCTGCAATGGCTGCCAGATGATGTCGCAGCTCAAGGACCTGATTCCCGGCGCCGACCACTGGCCGCGTTTCCTGCGCAACCAGAGTGAGCAGTTCGAGGCCCGTACGGTGATGGTGGAAGTCAAGGATTCGCCGTCGGTGCTGCTGGCCGGCATGGCCGGTTCGCGCATGCCGATCGCGGTGGCGCATGGCGAGGGGCGTATCAGCGACAGCGCGGACCGGCTGGCCGCGCTCGCCGGCAGCGGCCTCGTGGCCGTGGGCTATGTCGATCACGAGGGGCGGCCGACCGAGGTCTATCCGCTCAATCCCAACGGCTCGCAGGGCGGCATCACCGGCGTCACTTCGCGTGACGGTCGCGCCACCATCCTGATGCCGCATCCGGAGCGCGTGTTCCGCAGCATCCAGCACAGCTGGCATCCGGCCGAATGGTCCGAGGATGCGCCGTGGCTGCGCCTGTTCCGCAACGCGCGCGTGTTCGCGGGCTGATGCTCAAGATCACCTTTTATGTGCCGGCATCGCACCTCGAGGCGGTGAAGGCGGCGATGTTTGCCGCCGGCGCCGGCCGCATCGGCGCCTACGAGGCCTGCGCCTGGCAGGTGCTGGGACAGGGGCAGTTCCGGCCGTTGGCCGGCAGCCAGCCCTTCATTGGCGAGCAGGGCCGGATCGAGACGGTGGCGGAGTATCGCGTCGAGATGGTCTGCGCCGATGCACTGGGCGCGGCGGCGATTGCGGCGCTGAAATCGGCACATCCCTACGAGACACCTGCCTACGACGTGGTGCGTGTGCTCGACTTGTGACAGCGCCTGTGCAGTTGCGCTATTGTTGCGGCGTTTTCGGCGCGGCCCCCGGGCCTTGCCACGGAAGTAGACGGAGACGTGTCCCGGATGGCCGAACGCACTGACGCCCACATACTGCTGCGCCTGATCTATCAGGCCATGCTCAATGCCGGCATTCCCGCGGAAGCGGTGCTGGCACGTGCCGGTGTTGCGCTGCAAAGTCTCGAGAATCCCGCGCTGCGCACGCCGAATGCGGCGCAGAGCCTGTTCTGGCAGGCCGCCGAAGAAGTGGCGCGCGATCCGCATATCGGCCTGCACCTCGGCGAGCACCTGCCGCTGTACCGCGGCCAGGTGCTGGAATACCTGTTCACCTCCAGCCCCACCTTCGGCGATGGCCTGAAGCGCGCGATGGCCTTCCATCGCCTCCTCAGCGACGTGATTGCCGGCCAGCTCATCATCGAGAACGACCGCTGCTACCTGGTCGGCATGGCCGGGCCGCAGGCCAACCGGCATTTTGCCGAGGCCATGGCCGCCGGCCTGATCCAGTTCTTCCGTTTTGTCACCGACAACCAGTTCCGGCCGCTGGCCGTGCATTTCGAGCATGCCGACGGCGCACCCAAGGAAGAGTACGAGCGCATCTACGGCTGCCCGGCGACGCTGGGCTGCGGCGAGTACCGCCTGTATTTCAATCGCGAGGTGCTGGAGCACCGCATCTGGCAGGCCGAGCCGCGCCTGTTGCGCCTGCACGAGCAGCTGGCCAACGAACAGCTGGCCGAGTTGCAGCGCCATGACCTGGTGGTGGAGGTGAAGCGCGCCATCGGCGAGATGCTGGAAAGCGGCGACACCAGCCTGGAGTCGGTCGCCAAGCGACTCGGCATGCCGCCGCGCCGCCTGCGCAGCCAGCTCGCCGATGCCAATACCAGCTTCAACCAGATCCTGGCCGACTACCGCTCGCGGCTGGCGCGCCGTCTCCTGGCGCGTACCGACGAGCCCATCGAGCAGATTGTCTACCTCACGGGCTTTTCCGAGCCCTCGACCTTCTACCGCGCCTTCAAGCGCTGGACCAACGAAACCCCGGTCGAATACCGCAAGCGCAAGCGCGACCAGTTGCGCAGCGCCTGACGGTCGCGTTCAGCGCGAGGGGCTGGCGGCTTTCTCTTCGTTGTCGTTGTCGTTGGCCGGGCCGTTGCTGTCGCGCGGCGGCCAGAAGAAGCGTGCCGGGTTTTGGCGGAAGCGCTTCAGGATCAGCAGGCTGAGCGGCAGCCACTGCCGGTAGCGCACGCGGCGCGATTTCAGCGCCACCATCAGCGCCAGTGAAAAGCTCACGATCAGGTTGGTCATGCCGATGCCGGCCACGCCGGCAATGCTGAGCAGCAAGGTGGAGAGCGACAGCTGGTAGTCCATGCCGACCACGGCGAAGGACAGGTAGGCCGACGAGAACGTGATGTGGCGGATGTCCAGCGGCAGGCCGAGGATGAAGCCCAGCGTACCCATGCTGCCCAGCATGATGCCGAAATAGAAGTTGCCCGCCAGTGCCCCCAGATTGTTCTCGATATAGGTGGTGACGCGCAGCAGGCGTTCTTCGCCCAGCAGGCGCTGCAGCAGCGGCCGCTGGCGCAGCCGCTCCGGAATCTTCATGTACACGGCCTTGTTGTCGTAATAGCCGGAAATGAGTCCTGCGAGGAACAGGCAGACGCCGGCAATCGCGGCATGGAACAGCGCCAGGCTCTCGACGGGATTCAAATCGTGCAGCAGGTGTGCCGCCTTGTCGCCCCCGGCCAGGTGTTCGCCGTTGAAGAAGAACCAGAACCAGGCAATCACAAAGCCCATCGGAATGGCGAGGCCGACATTGCCGATGATGGCGATGAACTGGGTGCGGAACACGTTGACGCAGAGCTCGGCCAGGCCGTCGAGCTCACGCTCCTTGCCTTTCTGCACTTCGCTGATGCTGGCGGCAATGCGCGAGGCGGTCATCGCCGGCTGCTTGGTGGCGATGGTGAAGTGCAGCATGTGGATCAGCATGAAGCCGAGCGAGTAATTCATGCTGTAGACGAAGGCGGCGCCCAGTGGTGCCAGCGCCAGTTTTCCGGACAGCACTTTCAGCATGGCCATGAAGCCGACGATGAAGCCGGCGCCCAGGCCGCGCCGCAGCATCTCCACATACTCGCGTCGGCTGGTGGTCACATAGTGTTCGCCGGTACGGCCGGCATTGTCGGTGACCAGCAGTGCCAGCAGCTCGGTATGCGTGGCAAACAGTTCACGCAGGCTGAACTTGTGGTTGTCGGCCGTGACCAGCTCCTTGAGCAGTTGCACCAGTGCCAGGTTGCGTTCGCGGCCACCGGTTTCCAGCAGGCGCAGCAGTGTCTCCAGTCGCGTGATGATCTGCTGCATGCGGACCAGCAGTTGCGTCATGCTGATGCTGACGCCGGTTTGCGGTGTGTTGCGGCGCACTTTCAGCAGGATGTCGCGGCACTGCGCGAGCAGCACCAGCACCTGTTTTTCGTCGCAGTGGCTGCTGCGCTGGCCGGCCAGGTGCTCGTGGTATTCGCGCACATAGGCGGCCAGCTCCTCGCTCTGGCCGAGAAAGGGCGAGCCGAACTGCTCGATGGCCGGGTAGATGCGCGTGAGTTCGTTTTCCAGGCCGAGCGCGGTCAGCCGGTGCGACAGTGTGGTGATGGCCTCCAGCACTTCCTGCAGCGGGCGCACCAGGATGCCGGTTTCGGTCAGCTCTTCGAAGTGCAGTGCTTCCAGCAGCCGCAGCCAGCTGGCGTCATCGAGCGCACTGATCCATTCCCAGTCATCGCGACGGTGAAAGACCTGGCCAAAGACATCCTTCATGTAGCGGTCATTGCGCGCCGGTGGCAGCAGCTTGAAGGCCAGGCGCTGGCTGGCTTCGGCAAAGAAGCCGATGCCGGAGAAAATGCCGGTGTCGGCGTACAGGTGCGACTGTTTGCGTGCCGCCAGCAGGCGCAGCAGATAGGTGCGCAAGCCCGTGCGCAGAGGCGGGTTCTGTTCCAGCAGGTAGCAGAGGGCAAGCAGGTTGTTGTTGGCCTGTTCGATGTCGTCGGCGCGGCGCGGCCGCAGTTCGTCGATCAGCTCGATCAGCGCATCCGGTGCGTTGCTGTCGGCGTCGACAAGGCGGGCAAGCAGCTTTTCCATCAGCATCGGTCCTCTTGGGGGCCGGAAGCCGCACGGCACCGGCACCGCTGAAACGGGGCGGGGAGAGGCGCGCATGGCGCGCAGGCGGGCGTGTTGCGCCGGCGGCGGTGTTTCCCTGCAGTCGCGCAGGCTTCGAAGTATCCCGTGTGCAATCCGCGGCTGCCAATGCACAAGCGTTGCCCGCGCGTAAGCAAATGCTGCAGCGTTGGGATGAGGAAAAAAGGGGAGGAGTGACAGCAGAAAAAGTGGTCGGGGTGAGAGGATTCGAACCTCCGGCCTCTACGTCCCGAACGTAGCGCTCTACCAGGCTAAGCTACACCCCGACATTCACGACCTTTGCGGCCGCGAGGCGCGCATTGTATAGAAGCGCCCCCGGCCTGAAAAGCACCCGCCAGCAGAAAATGTGTCAGCTGTTGCGGGCCAGTGCGAGGCGGGTCAGGTGCTCCAGTGCGTCGCGCGCGGGACTGGCCGGCAGCGGCGCCAGGGCCGCCAGCGCGGCGGCGGACTCGGCTTCGGCGCGGGCCATGGTGTAGTCGAGGGCGCCGCAGCGCTGCACGATGGCCATGATCTCCTCGAGGTGATCAAGGCCGCCGGTGCGGATGGCGTCGCGGATCAGGGCGGCATCGGCCGCGGGGGCCAGCTTGATGGCCTGGATCAGCGGCAGTGTCGGCTTGCCTTCGGCCAGGTCGTCGCCGACGTTCTTGCCCATGATCTCGGCACTGCTGGTGTAGTCCAGCACGTCGTCGATGATCTGGAAGGCGGCGCCCAGGTGGCGTGCATAGGCGGCCAGTGCCGGCTGCAAGGCGGGATTGCCCAGGCTGGCGCCGCATTCGGCGGCCGCCTCGAACAGCTTGGCCGTCTTGCCGTGGATGACTTCCATGTAGCGTGCTTCGGTGGTGTCCGGGTCGCGCTGGTTGATCAGTTGCAGCACCTCGCCTTCGGCGATCACGCAGGTGCCCTGGGCCATGATGTCCATCACGGTGGTGTTGCGCAGGGCGACCACGAGCTGGAAGGCGCGCGAGATCAGGTAGTCGCCGACCAGCACGGCGGTCGGGTTGTCCCAGCGCGCATTGGCGGTGGCGCGGCCGCGGCGCAGGCCGGAGTCGTCGACCACGTCGTCGTGCAGCAGCGTGGCGGTATGCAGCAGCTCGACGATGGCGGCCACCTCGATGTGCTGCCGGCCCTGGTAGCCGCAGGCGCGGGCGGCGAGCAGGCAGACCAGCGGGCGCAGGCGCTTGCCGCCACCCAGCACGATGTAGCGGCCGACCTCGCTGACCAGGGGTACGCGCGAGCGCAGGCTGTCGGCAATGAAGGTGTCGACGGCCGCGAAGTCTTCCGCCACGACGGCGACGATGCTCTTGAAGTCCATGCAGATTCCGGTAAGACGGGCGGCCCGGGCAGGGCGGGAATGGGCGCGAATGCTAGCAGCCGCAAGGCCTTACGACCACCGGCCGGCGCTGCTGCAGGGGCGGCCGGAGGGTTCTGTCGTGCGTCGGGAAAGCGGCTTGCGGGGGCAGGGTCTTTTCCGTAGAATTGCGCGCCTTCATCCCCGGGCCCGCAGTCTGTCCGGGTCCGCCGCCCTCCGGGCGACGGGAATCACGGTTTCAGAACGACTGGGCGACCAGCGATCGGGAGTTGCAACATGTACGCGGTTATCAAGAGCGGTGGCAAGCAGCATCGCGTGGTGGAAGGCGAAAGGCTGAAGGTCGAGCTGCTCGATGTCGAGCCGGGCCAGACCATCACCCTCGAAGACGTCCTCATGGTCGTCAACGGCAATGACATCAAGATCGGCACTCCGGTGGTCGCCGGCGCCAAGGTGCAGGCTGAAATCCTGGGCCACGGCCGTCACGACAAGATCCGCATCGTGAAGTTCCGTCGCCGCAAGCACTATCGCAAGCAGGCCGGTCACCGCCAGTGGTTCACTGAACTCAAGATCACCGGCATCAGCGGCTAAGTCAGGAGCAAGCAGACATGGCACATAAAAAGGCAGGCGGTTCCACCCGCAACGGTCGCGACTCGGAAGCCAAACGACTTGGCGTCAAGGTGTACGGCGGCCAGACCATCCAGGCCGGCGCGATCATCATTCGCCAGCGCGGCACCCGTACCTATCCGGGCGAGAATGTCGGCATTGGCCGTGACCACACCCTGTTCGCCAAGGCGGCTGGCGTGGTCAAGTTCGTGACCAAGGGCCCGTTCAACCGCCAGTACGTGGTGGTCGAAGCCCAGGCCTGATTTTCAGGCTGACCGAAAAAGCCCCGCCTGGTCGGGGCTTTTTTGTTGGCGCCAGGTGGCGCACTGTTCATCATCCATCAGCAAGTCCTCCGGACGGGAACCCAGCATGCGTTTTGTCGATGAGGCCGTGATCAAGGTCGAGGCGGGAGCCGGCGGCAATGGCTGCATGAGTTTCCGTCGCGAGAAGTTCGTGCCGCATGGCGGGCCGGACGGTGGTGACGGCGGCCATGGCGGCAGCATCTACATCATGGCCGACGTCAACGCCAACACGCTGGTGGACTACCGCTACACGCGCCAGTTCCGGGCCCAGCGCGGCCAGAACGGCATGGGCGCGAACTGCACCGGCCGCAGCGGCGAGGAAGTGGTGCTGACGGTGCCGGTCGGCACCACGGTCGTCGACGAGACCACCAACGAAGTGCTCGGTGATCTCGTCGAGCCCGGCCAGCGCCTGCTGGTGGCGCGCGGTGGTCGCGGCGGCCTGGGCAACATCAACTTCAAGAGCTCGACCAACCGCGCGCCGCGCAAGACCACCTCCGGCCAGCCCGGCGAGCTGCGCCAGTTGCGTCTCGAACTCAAGGTGCTGGCCGATGTCGGCCTGCTCGGCCTGCCCAATGCCGGCAAGTCCACCTATATCCGTGCCGTGTCTGCGGCCAAGCCCAAGGTGGCGGACTATCCCTTCACCACGCTGGTGCCCAACCTCGGCGTGGTCGATGTCGATCGTCACCGCTCGTTTGTCATGGCCGACATCCCGGGCCTGATACCCGGTGCCTCCGAAGGTGCCGGCCTTGGCATCCGCTTCCTCAAGCATCTGGCGCGCACGCGCTTCCTGCTGCACCTCGTCGATGTCGCGCCTGCCGACAATTCCGATCCGGTGGCGAACGTGCAGGCGATTGCTGCCGAGCTGGAAAAATATTCGCCGGCCCTGGCCGAGCTGCCGCGCTGGCTGCTGCTCAACAAGATGGACATGGTGCCGGCCGACATGGCCGACGAGCTGTGCGACGACATCGTGCAGCGTCTCGGCTGGACCGGCCCGGTGTTCCGCACCTCCGGCCTTACCGGTGACAACGCCATGACGGTCTGCTATCGCCTGATGGATGCCATCGACGAGCAGCGCCAGCTGGAAGCAGAGAATCCCGAGTTTGCCGAGGCCGTGCAGCTGCGTCGTCGTCGCCTGGAGGAAGAGGGGCGTGAAAAAATCCGCCAGCTCGCCGAGAAGCGCAAGGCGGCACGCCGCGCTGCGCAGGAAGCCGGTCAGGCGCTGGATGACGACGACTGGAACGAAGACGATTACGACGTCGAGTTTGAATACCGTCCCTGAGTTAACAGCCTGCTGAAAAACGCTTTTCAGCAGGCTGTTTTCCGGCCAGGGATGGCCGGATCGCGAATCAATCACTGAATCAGTGATTG
>DAIRDY010000020.1:0-18606 GCA_036795935.1 Moraxellaceae bacterium
TGCTGCTGTACCGCGCCGCGCGCAAACCCAGCCCCAAGCTCTCCAACCTGCTGCGCAACGCCCACCTGACGGACTGAGGCCTGCCCTGCAGGCATGAAAAAGCCGGCCCATGGGCCGGCTTTTTCATTCAGAAACCGAGGGTTACTGCCAGCTCCAGCTCTGGCCCCAGCTGCTCTGGCCGGTCCACAGGTGGGCATCCTGACCGTCAATCGCCCCCCAGGCCGCGTCCTTGATGTCCATGGCCCGGGTCGGCGCATGCGCCGGGCGCAGCGAATTGCCGGCACCGCGCAGCCAGACCTGGTTGGCGCCGCCATGACAGTCCCAGAGCACAATGCGGGTGCCATTGGCCGTACCCGCACCGGACACGTCGATGCAACGGTTGGGGCTGGCCTTGCTGTGGATGCGGCCCTGCGCGTCCTGCCACCACTTCTGGCTGTCGGCACCGTGGCAGCTCCAGTGGTGGACAATGGCGCCGTTGGCGGTGCTGCGGTTCTCGAGGTCCAGGCACTTGCCCTTGCCGTTGACCAGCGAGCGCCAGACCGGCACTTCGGTCAGCGGCGTGCTCTCGATCTGCACGCTGACGCCGCTGCCGCTGTAGGCCGCATCCGTCACAAAGCGCACGATGACGCTGTTGCCGGTCACCGTGAAGCTGCTGTTGAGGCTGGCACCGCCCAGCGTCTGCACCGGCTGGCGATTGCCGTCGAAGACCTGCACGCTGTCGCCGACGCCATCCAGGCCACCGCTCACCGTCACCCGCACCGCCTGCGCACCGGGAATGTAGAGCGTGGCATGCTGCTCAAGATTGGCCGCATAGTTCGCGCCCGAACTCCAGCTGGTGACTGCCGGGTAATAGGCTTCCCACACGCCCTCGCGCGCGGCATCGGAATAGTTCAGCCACAGCGCCTGACCTGCCGCAGCCTGGCGCAGGCGCTCGTTCTGGAAGGCATTGGCCGGCACCGCGAAACGGTAGCCGGGAAATTCGCTGGCGCACTGCGCGCGGCCCTGGCTCCAGCCGCCGCTGCCCGCCGTCATGCGCCAGTCATCGGCATTGGCCGTGTGCTGGCAGGCGAAGCGCCGCGTGCTGGCGCAGCCGATGTCGTTCCAGCGCCCGTCGCTGCGCAGCTCGGCGCAGTGCTCGCCGCCGGCATTGTTGGGCTCGCCCGGCGCCCAGTGCCAGACCGCGGCCGCCGTCATGGCATCATCCCAGCGGTCGGCATCGACATTGTTGACGCCGCAGCGGAAGAGGCCGGGAATGTTGCCGGCGTCGATGGTGCCGGTGTCATCCACCCAGCTGTCGGGCAGCACGTCCTTGCCCAGCTTGCTGTCGGAAATCGCGTAGATGCTGCCCGCCTGCAGGGCATTGCCGTCGAGGCGGCAGCTGGCGATATCGAAATACTTCACCGGGCGCGAGTTCCAGCCCGCCGCCGCGCCGGTGGCGAACTGGCGCCCGTCAAAAACCAGGCGGCCGTCGTACCAGTGATTGGCCGACTTCACCAGCACGCGCTTGCCGCGGGCCACCATCTCGCGCGGCGACTCCCAGCGCCCTGCCGGCTTGTCCAGCGGCGTGTAGAGCAGACTGCCGAAAATGCTGCGCAGTGGGCCTTCCACCAGCGCCTGGTTGCCGACGCGATCCTCCAGATCGATCAGCATGATGTCGCGCGGATGGGCGAGCAGCCAGTTGCGGATTTTCTGCAGCTCGCCGGCATAGCTGTCCTCGGCACTGTAGATCTGGTTGCAGCTGCCGTGACAGAGCGTGACCACGCCACCGTCGAGATGGATGTCGAGGTCGATGTTGCGCACGCCGTTGTCCATCAGCTTGTCCAGCGCCCAGCGCTGGTTGGCCCAGGTCGCGCCGGAATCATTCCAGGCGTTGTGCGCACCCAGCATCTGCAGGCGGTTGAGTGGCGTGTCGTATTGCAGGGCCTGGGCCTGGGTCAGCGCCCAGGAGGAATCGGCACTGGCAGAAGCAGCCACCAGGCTGCAGAGCAGGGAAGCAAGCAGGCGTTTCATCAGCATTCTCTTCTTGTGGTGGCGGCCTTCCGCTTCCCGTGACAGCGGAAAGCCGCTGGCACTTACGGGCAGGACAGCGAGCGCGGCGTGTTCACCACCACCGTGCTGTAGTGGTGGGTGTAGTCGCCGGTAATGGGCTGCGTGCCCTCCTTGCCGGCGTGTTCACCGATGATGTAGGTCTGCGCCTTGGGAATGCCGCCGTCGGCATAGGCCGCGATGTCGGTGGTGGCATTGCCGTAGGCACGGATGATGTCGAGGCCGACGACATTGCGCAGGTACTTCACATAGTCGGTCTTGTGCTGCTGCGTGTTCGGCGGGATCGGGCCGTCACCATAGGGATTGCTGCGGTAGTGCCAGCGCAGGATGCCCATCTTGTCGAACCACTCGCGCGCATCCTTGGTCACCCAGTACGGACGTGCGGTGAGATAGATCACCTGGTAGCCCCGCGCCTTGTAGGCATTGACGGTTTGCGTGGCATAGCCGTAGGGCGCCGCCGTCTTCACGCCGGCATAGTCGGCATAGGCCTCGAAGTCGCTGATGGTGAGCGTGCCGTCGACATCGAAGAGCACGGCCTGGCGGCCCGGCTCGACCACGGTGAGATAACCGCTGACGCTGGACAGGTCGCCTTCGACCACCATGCGCACCTGATAGTCGCCCACCGGGCGCACGCCCAGGTTCGCGTAAACCTTGCCGTCGCTGTCGGTGGTGTAACGGCCGACATACTGCCAGCTGCCCATGCCGCTACCGGTCACGTAAACATGCACATACTCGCCCTCGAGATCCTTGTGCAGCACGGCGTCGTAGTCGAACTTGCCGACGACGACGGCGGCATCACCGGCCTTCACCAGCTGGTCGTGCACCATGTGCCAGGGCTTGTAGAGCGCCGCGAGCAGCGTGTTGCCGAAGCTGCGGAAAGATTTCTTTGCGGGATTGGTAAAGGCCGGCGTATTGACCGGAGCGGTGTAATCCGGGCACTGGGCGGCGGCGAGCGCCGGCAGCAATGCCGCCAGAAGGACGAGCTTGCGCATGATGACTCCTTGTCATTGTCGAGTGGCAGAACGAAGCGTCTTCCCTGTGCCGACCATCCGGCCCTCCCTGGGCTCCGGCGCGACGTGTTGTAGCCCGCAGGCCGGCGTGTCGGCATCACTGCCACGGCCATGACGGTGTCGTTTACGGACACTGCGTGACCGGAATTGCCACGCCGGTCATCGCCCGGGCAATCACTGGATGCCTGCGGCCATTGCCTGGGCCTGTGCCGCCAGCCGCGAATGAAAACGCCGGCACAGGGCCGGCGTTTTCATGCAGCAAGCGCGCAGTGCGGTGCTTATTCGTAGCGCACTTCCGCAATTTCGTACTCGACGATGCCGCCGGGCGTCTGGATGCCGACGACATCGCCCTCTTCCTTGCCGATCAGGCCGCGGGCAATCGGCGAGTTCACCGAGATCTTGTTCGCCTTGATGTCGGCTTCGTCGTCACCCACGATCTGGTAGGTCTTGGTCTCGTCGGTGTCGACATTCACGATGTCCACGGTAACGCCGAAGATCACCTTGCCGGTTTTGGGCATGGCACTGACATCGATCACCTGCGCATTCGAGAGCTTGGCCTCGATGTCCTGTATGCGTCCCTCGATGAAACCCTGCTGCTCGCGCGCGGCGTGATACTCCGCGTTTTCCTTGAGATCGCCATGCGCACGCGCCTCGGCAATCGCGGCAGAAATGCGCGGCCGCTCGACGGACTTGAGCTGCTGCAACTCCGCCTGCAGCGCGTCATGCCCCTGCTTGGTCATCGGAAAGCGCTGCATGTCAGACCACCTCCTTGTGCAGGTCCTGGAGACGGCGTACCTCCGCCGTCGCCTCGGCGCGCAGCGCGAGACACACCGCCTCGGCACCGCTGATTGTCGTCGTGTAGTACACCTTGCCCTGCAGCGCGCTGCGGCGGATGGAGAACGAGTCCTGCTGCGCCTGCTTGCCTTCGGTGGTGTTGATGACGAGCTGGATCTCGCCGTTCTTCAGCATGTCGACCACATGCGGACGACCTTCCGTCACCTTGTACACGCGCTGGCAGGCAATGCCGGCCGCCTCCAGCTCACGCTGTGTGCCGCCGGTGGCCACCAGCTCGAAGCCAAGGGCGACCAGTTCGCGACCGATCTTGGTCAGGTGCGCCTTGTCGGTATCGCGCACGGAAATGAAGGCGCGGCCGCCGGTCGGCAGGCGCTCGTTGGAGCCCAGCACTGCCTTGTGGAAGGCCTCGCCGAAACTTGCGCCCACGCCCATCACTTCACCGGTCGACTTCATTTCCGGGCCGAGGATGGGATCGACACCCGGGAACTTGGCGAAGGGGAACACCGCCTCCTTCACGCTGAAGTACGGCGGAATGATTTCGCGGGTGAACGCCTGCTCGGCCAGGCTCTTGCCGGCCATGCAGCGCGCCGCCACCTTGGCGAGCGAGGTACCGATGCACTTGGAGACAAAAGGCACGGTACGCGAGGCACGCGGATTCACTTCCAGCACGTAAACGTCTTCACCCTTGACGGCAAACTGCACGTTCATCAGGCCGACCACGCCCAGCTCGCGCGCCATGGCCACGGTCTGCTCGCGCATCACGTCCTGCACGGCCTGCGGCAGCGCATAGGGCGGCAGCGAGCAGGCCGAGTCACCGGAATGGATGCCGGCCTGCTCGATGTGCTGCATGATGCCGCCGATCACCACTTCACGGCCGTCGGACACGGCATCGACATCGACCTCGATGGCGTCATCGAGGAAGCGGTCGAGCAGCACCGGCGAATCGTTGGAGACCTGCACGGCGGTGCGCATGTAGTGGCGCAGCTCGTCTTCGTTGAACACGATTTCCATGGCACGGCCGCCCAGCACATAGGACGGACGCACCACCAGCGGATAACCGATTTCGGCCGCCAGGCGCACGCCTTCCTCGGCGTTGCGTGCGGTACGGTTCGGCGGCTGGCGCAGGTTCAGGCGCTCCACCATCTGCTGGAAGCGCTCGCGGTCTTCGGCACGGTCGATGGCATCCGTGGAGGTGCCGATGATGGGCACGCCGGCGGCCTCGAGCGCACGCGCCAGCTTCAGCGGCGTCTGGCCGCCGTACTGCACGATGACACCCTTGGGCTTTTCCAGGTCGGCGATTTCCAGCACGTCTTCCAGCGTCACCGGCTCGAAGAACAGGCGGTCGGAAGTGTCATAGTCGGTGGACACGGTTTCCGGGTTGCAGTTGACCATGATGGTTTCATAGCCGTCCTCGCGCATGGCGAGCGCGGCATGCACGCAGCAGTAGTCGAACTCGATGCCCTGGCCGATGCGGTTGGGACCACCGCCCAGCACCATGATCTTGTCACGGCTGCTGGGCTTGGCCTCGCACTCTTCCTCGTAGGTCGAGTACATGTAGGCAGTGCTGGTGGCAAACTCGGCAGCGCAGGTGTCGACGCGCTTGTACACCGGCTTCACGCCCAGTTCCCAGCGCTTCTTGCGCAGCTCCTTCTCGGACACGCCGATCAGCGCGGCCAGACGTGAATCGGAAAAGCCCTTGCGCTTCAGGCGCCACAGCGAGTCGCGATCAAGGCTGGCAAAGCCGCCCTGCTTCACGCGTTCTTCCGACTGGATGATGTCCTCGATCTGCACCAGGAACCAGGGATCGATGCCGGAGAGCGCATAGATGTCGTCCACGCTCAGGCCGGAACGGAAAGCGTCGCCGACATACCAGATGCGCTCGGGGCCAGGATTCGACAGCTCCTTGCGGATACGGGCCTCGGCTTCTTCCGCGCCCGGCGACAGCTTGGGATTGAAGCCGTCACTGCCCACCTCCAGGCCGCGCAGCGCTTTCTGCACCGACTCCTGGAAGGTGCGGCCAATGGCCATCACCTCGCCGACGGACTTCATCTGCGTGGTCAGCGTGGCGGCGGCCTGCGGGAATTTCTCGAAGTTGAAACGCGGGATCTTGGTGACCACGTAATCGATGGCCGGCTCGAAAGACGCCGGTGTCTTGCCGCCGGTAATGTCGTTCATCAGCTCGTCGAGCGTGTAGCCGACGGCGAGCTTGGCGGCGACCTTGGCAATCGGGAAGCCGGTGGCCTTGGAGGCCAGCGCCGACGAACGCGACACACGCGGATTCATCTCGATGACCACCATGCGGCCGTCTTTCGGGTTGATGCCGAACTGGACGTTGGAGCCGCCGGTTTCCACGCCGATCTCGCGCAGCACCGCGCAAGAGGCGTTACGCATGATCTGGTATTCCTTGTCGGTCAGCGTCTGTGCCGGCGCGACGGTGATGGAGTCGCCCGTGTGCACGCCCATCGGATCGAAGTTCTCGATGGAGCAGACGATGATGCAGTTGTCCTTGCGGTCGCGCACGACCTCCATCTCGTATTCTTTCCAGCCGATCAGCGACTCGTCGATCAGCAGTTCGCGCGTCGGCGAGAGATCCAGGCCACGCTCGCAGATTTCCACGAACTCTTCGCGGTTGTAGGCAATGCCGCCACCGCTGCCACCCATGGTGAAGGACGGACGGATGATGGCCGGGAAACCGGTCTTCTCCAGCACCGCGAAGGCTTCTTCCATGCTGTGCGCGATGCCGGCACGCGGACACTCGAGGCCGATGCGGCGCATGGCCTGGTCAAAGAGCTTGCGGTCTTCGGCCATGCGGATGGCGTCCTTGGAGGCGCCGATCAGCTCGCAACCGAATTTTTCCAGCACGCCGTGCTTGTCGAGGTCGAGCGCGCAGTTGAGCGCGGTCTGGCCGCCCATCGTGGGCAGCACGGCGTCGGGACGCTCCTTCTCGATGATGCGCGCCACGGTCTGCCAGGTGATGGGCTCGATATAGGTCGAGTCCGCCATCACCGGGTCGGTCATGATGGTGGCCGGGTTCGAGTTCACCAGAATGACGCGGTACCCCTCTTCGCGCAGGGCCTTGCAGGCCTGGGCGCCGGAATAGTCGAACTCGCAGGCCTGGCCGATGACGATGGGGCCGGCGCCGATGATGAGGATGCTGTTGATGTCAGTACGTTTTGGCATGGGGAAAAACTCTCAACCCTTGCGGGCCTGCATCAATTCAATGAAGTGGTCGAACAGCGGCGAGGCATCGTGCGGGCCGGGGCTGGCTTCGGGGTGACCCTGGAAGCTGAACGCCGGCTTGTCGTTGCGGTGGATGCCCTGGTTCGAGCCGTCGAACAGCGAGCGGTGCGTCACGCGCAGGCAGGCCGGCAGCGTGGCCTCGTCGACCGCGAAGCCGTGGTTCTGCGAGGTGATCATCACCGTGCCGCGCTCGATGTCCTGCACCGGATGGTTGGCGCCATGGTGGCCGTGCGGCATCTTCAGCGTCTGCGCGCCGGAAGCCAGCGCCAGCAGCTGGTGGCCGAGGCAGATGCCGAACACCGGAATGTCGGTGGCAAGAAACGCGGTGATGGCGGCGATGGCGTAATCGCAGGGTGCGGGATCGCCGGGGCCGTTGGACAGGAAGATGCCGTCCGGATTCAGCGCCAGCACGTCGGCGGCCGGGGTTTGCGCCGGCACCACAGTCACGTCGCAGCCGCGGTCGACCAGCATGCGCAGGATGTTGACCTTCACGCCGAAGTCATAGGCCACGACCTTGAAGCGGGGCGCGGCGGCCGGCGTCACATGGCCCTTGCCCAGCACCCAGCTGCCTTCGGTCCAGCGGTAGCTTTCCTTTGCCGACACCACCTTCGCAAGGTCCATGCCCTTGAGGCCGGGGAAGGCGCGCGCGGCCGCCAGGGCCTGCGCCTCGTCGACCGTGTCGCCGGCCATGATGGCGCCGTTCATCGAACCCTTCTCGCGCAGCAGGCGGGTCAGGCGACGGGTATCGATGTCGGCAATGCCGACCACGTTGCGCCGCTTGAGGTAATCCGACAGCGACTCCTGCGAGCGGAAGCTGGACGGAATCATGGAGAGGTCGCGGATGACAAGACCGGCGGCCCAGAGCTCGCGGGCCTCCTCGTCCTCGGCATTCATGCCGGTGTTGCCGATATGCGGATAGGTCAGCGTGACAATCTGGCGGCAGTAGGACGGGTCGGTAAGGATTTCCTGATAGCCGGTCATGGCGGTGTTGAACACCACCTCGCCGCTGCTGAGGCCGTCGGCCCCGATGGAAACCCCGCGAAAGACGCTGCCGTCTTCGAGGACGAGAAGGGCGGGCTTGCTCAAACCTACCTCCAATGACTGGTAATGCGGGTGGATGCGGGCGTGCGCTGCCGGCGGCACCCCTTGCAGAGCGGGCGCGCGCGTAAAAAAGCGAGAAAGAGTGACTCCTTCTCGCTTTTGGTATGGCTTGGGTGCCGGGCACGGATTGAGCGCGGATTGTACGGAAGCCGGGGGGCACTGTCCAACCGCTGCCCGGCGGCAGGGCATGTCCGGGGAGTCACGACTGCCGCACAGGACCCCGGCACCACCGGTCGGCAGGGGCTGCCTTGTTGCCGGGGCCGGTCTTATGCTGCGATGCCGTCAAGAACCAGACGCCCAGCGGCCTGCAACAACAAGAACCGCCGCCACCGATAGAAGAAGGCCGACATGGACCCCAGCCAGCTCGACAACCTGCGCCAGCTGCTCAACAACCAGGGCTGGCGCCTGCGTTTCCCGGCCCCGCTCGAGGCCGAGTTCCAGACCGACTACACCAGCCGCTACCAGACCCACATGATCATCTCGGGCCTGCTCGGCATCCTCGCGCTGCTCGCCTGCGGCATCATCGACCCGTTCTGGATGCCCGAGGTGGCCACCGAGCTGTGGCTGATCCGCGTCTATACCACCGTGCCCATCCTGGCGCTGCTGCTGGTGGCCCGCACCCCCTTCTTCACCCGGCACATGCAGGCCGTGACGGCCGTCGGCGCCTGCATCTTCGTGACCGGCCTGGTGGCGCTGTCGCACACCGCCATCGAACCCTTCCGCCACTACTTCGCCGGCGCCATCACGCTGGTCATGCTGGTGGTGTTCGTGCTGTCGCGCCTGCAGTTCGTGTGGGGCCTGGGCTCGGCGGCGGCCATGATGGCCATCCTCAACCTGAGCCATGTCGTCGTCGGCAGCACCGATATCCAGCTCGTCACCATCCACAACTTCATCTTCCTGGCGTCGGCCATGTTCGCGCTGGTCGGCACCTTCCTGGTCGAGCGCAGCCTGCGCCAGAACTACCTGCAGTCGCGCCTGCTGGCCTTCGAGAACCACGACCTTGAAGAGTCGAACCTGCGCCTGCAGTACCTGACCGCCATCGACGGCCTGACCCAGATCGCCAACCGCCGCTCGCTGGACATGAACCTGACCACCGAATGGCAGCGCGCGCTGCGCAAGCGCGAGCCGCTCGGCGTGGTGATGATCGACGTCGACCATTTCAAGCTGTTCAACGACACCTACGGCCACCAGGCCGGCGACGAGTGCCTGCGCGGTGTTGCCGGCGCCCTCAAGGACTTTGCCCGGCGCCCGGGCGACATCGCCGCGCGCTACGGCGGCGAGGAATTCGTGCTGGTGCTGACCAATGCCACGGCACAGCAGGCACGCCTGGTGGCGGAGCGCGTGCGCGACCGCATTCTTGAGCTCGCCATCCCGCACCAGCGCTCCAGCCACGGCAGCGTCACCGCCAGCTTCGGCGTGGCCAGCATGGTGCCGACGCACACGCACAGCGGCCCGGAGGCGCTGTTGCTCGCCGCCGACCAGGCGCTGTACCGCGCCAAGCATGCCGGCCGCAACCGCGTCTGCGCCGACGGCCTGCCGGATGGCGACCAGGCCGTGGCCTGAGCCCGTCAGCCGCCCAATAAAAAACCGGCCGTGAGGCCGGTTTTTTATTGGCGTGCCGACGCCGGCATCAGCGCAGCTTCAGCACGTCGCGCATGTCATAGCGGCCGGCCGGCTGCGCCCCCAGCCAGCAGGCGGCGCGCACCGCGCCATTGGCGAAATTCATGCGGCTGGTGGCGACATGACGGATTTCCACGCGCTCGCCCTCGCCGATGAACATCACGTTGTGGTCGCCGACAATGTCGCCGCCACGAATGGTCTGGAATCCGATGCTCTCGCGTGCACGCGGCCCGGTGTGGCCGTGACGCTCGTACAGCCCCACCTGTTTCAGGTCGCGCCCGAGCGCGCCGGCGACGGCCTCGCCCATCATCAGCGCGGTACCCGACGGCGCGTCCACCTTGTGCCGGTGGTGGGCCTCGACGATCTCGATGTCGACAGTGTCGCCAAAGGTGGCTGCGGCCAGCTCCAGCAGGCGCAGCGTGACATTGACGCCGATGGAATAGTTGCCGGAATAGACCAGGCCGATGTCGGCGGCGGCGGCATCCAGCGCCGCCTTCTGGGCGTCGTCGAGGCCGGTGGTGCCGATGACGATGCCGCGACCGGCACGGCGGCAGGCCTCGACATTGGCCGCCGTGGCGGCCGGCACCGTGAAGTCGATCAGTACGTCAAAGCCATCGATGACCTCGTCCAAGCGGCCCACCAGCCGGACACCGAGCGCACCGACGCCCGCCAGTTCGCCGGCATCACTGCCGACCAGCGTGGAGTCCGGACGCTCGATGGCGGCGGCCAGCGTGGCACCGGGGGTGGCGGCAACGGCCTGTATCAGCGCGCGGCCCATGCGGCCGCCGGCACCGGCGATGGCAATGCGGGTCATGTCGGACTCCGGGTCTCGGAAGCGGAAGAAGGCGCGATTGTAGCGGAGCGGCGGCCGGGCGGGAGACCGCCCGGCGCTCTCGCTTACTTGTCGCCGAAGAGGTTCATCACCGAATCAAACCACGACGACTTCTGCGGCGAGTGCTTGCTGCCCTCGTCGTCCATGGCCTGCTGGAACTCGCGCAGCAGCTCCTTCTGGCGCTTGGTGAGCTGCACCGGTGTTTCCACCTGCACGCGGCAGAGCAGGTCGCCCGGACCGCCGCCGCGCACCGGCGACACGCCCTTGCCGCGCAGGCGGAACAGCTTGCCGGTCTGCGTGCCCTCGGGAATCTTCAGCTTCACGCGGCCATCCAGCGTCGGCACTTCCAGCTCGCCACCGAGTGCGGCGTCGGCAAAGGAAATCGGCACCTCGCAGTAGAGGTCGGCACCGTCACGCTGGAAGATGGCGTGGTCGCGCACCTGCACCTGCACGTACAGGTCGCCGGTGGGCGCGCCGTTGGCGCCGGCCTGGCCTTCGCCAGCCAGACGGATGCGGTCGCCGGTATCAACGCCGGCGGGAATCTTCACGTCCAGCGTCTTGGTTTTCTCGACGCGGCCATGGCCGTGGCAGGCATTGCAGGGGTCCTTGATGACCTTGCCGCGGCCGCGGCAGGTCGGGCAGGTCTGCGCCATCGCGAAGAAGCCCTGCTGCACACGCACCTGGCCGGCACCACCGCAGGTACGGCAGGTTTCGGGCTGGGTGCCTTTCTTGGCCCCGGAGCCGTCGCAGACCTCGCAGGTCACCTGCGTCGGCACGCGGATCTGCACCTTGGTGCCGCGCACGGCCTCTTCCAGGCTGAGCTCGAGCGTGTAGCGCAGGTCGGCGCCGCGCGCACTGCGCGCACCGCCGCGACCACCGCCCCCGAAGATGTCGCCGAACACGTCACCGAAAATGTCGGAGAAGTTCGCGCCACCACCACCGAAGCCGCCCGCGCCCATGTTCGGGTCGACACCGGCATGACCGTGGCGGTCGTAGGCCGCGCGCTTGTCTTCGTCGGAAAGGATTTCGTAGGCCTCGCTGGCTTCCTTGAATTTCTCTTCCGCCGTCTTGTCGTCCGGATTGCGGTCCGGATGGTGTTTCATGGCGAGCTTGCGGTAGGCCTTCTTGATCTCGTCGGCCGACGCGCCCTTCGCGACACCCAGTACTTCGTAGTAATCCCGTTTCGCCATTTCAGCTTACCCAGAGACGCATTTGCAGTGACGTTTTGCAGAGACGGCAACGCGGGGAAGCCCCCGCGTTGTCAGCACACCCGCCCCTCTCCCGGTATCGGGAGAGGGGCATGAGCCGCGCTTACTTCTTGTCGTCCTTCACTTCTTCGAACTCGGCATCGACCACGCCGTCATCGGCGCGCGCTTCGGCAGCACCCGCCTCGGCGCCTGCACCGGCAGCACCGGCCTGCTCGGCATAGGCCTTCTGCATCAGCGGCATCGATGCCTGCGACAGCGCCTCGGTTTTGGCAGTAATGGCCTCGAGATCGCTGCCCTGGATGGCTTCTTCCAGTGCCTTGATCGCGGCTTCCACCGGCGCCTTCTCTTCTGCCGTCACCTTGTCACCGAGGTCGGCCAGCGCCTTCTTCGTGGCGTGGGCCAGCTGGTCGCCGCTGTTGCGGGCATTGACCAGCTCGGTGAACTTGCGGTCTTCCTCGGCATTGGCCTCGGCGTCGCGCACCATCTGCTGGATCTCTTCATCGGACAGGCCGGAGTTGGCCTTGATCACGATGCGCTGCTCCTTGCCGGTGGCCTTGTCCTTGGCGCCGACATGCAGGATGCCGTTGGCGTCGATGTCGAAGGTCACCTCGATCTGCGGCATGCCGCGGGGAGCCGGCGGAATGTCGGTCAGGTCGAACTTGCCGAGCGACTTGTTCTGCGAGGCCTGCTTGCGCTCGCCCTGCAGCACGTGGATGGTCACCGCGGTCTGGTTGTCGTCGGCCGTGGAAAAGACCTGCGATTTCTTCGTCGGAATCGTGGTGTTCTTCTCGATCACCGGCGTGGCCACGCCACCCATGGTCTCGATGCCCAGGGTCAGCGGCGTCACGTCGAGCAGCAGCACGTCCTTCACGTCACCGGCGAGCACGGCGCCCTGGATGGCGGCGCCGATGGCCACGGCTTCGTCCGGGTTCACGTCACGGCGCGGCTCCTTGCCGAAGAACTCCTTCACCTTGTCCATCACCATCGGCATGCGGGTCTGGCCGCCGACGAGGATGACGTCGCCGATGTCGGCCACCTTGAGGCCGGCATCGGCCAGCGCCACCTTGCAGGGCTCGATGGTGCGGGCCACCAGCTCTTCCACCAGCGACTCCAGCTTGGCGCGCGTCACCTTGATGTTGAGGTGCTTGGGGCCCGTGGCATCGGCGGTGATGTAGGGCAGGTTCACTTCCGTCTGCTGCGCGGACGAGAGCTCGATCTTGGCCTTTTCAGCCGCTTCCTTCAGGCGCTGCAGCGCGAGCGGGTCGTTGTGCAGGTCGATGCCCTGCTCCTTCTTGAACTCGTCGGCCAGGTAATCGATGAGCTTGAGGTCGAAGTCTTCGCCACCGAGGAAGGTGTCGCCGTTGGTGGACAGCACTTCGAACTGGTGTTCGCCGTCGAGCTCGGCAATCTCGATGATGGACACGTCGAAGGTGCCGCCGCCCAGGTCGTACACGGCAATCTTGCGGTCGCCTTCCTTCTTGTCCATGCCGAAGGCGAGCGCCGCGGCCGTCGGCTCGTTGATGATGCGCTTGACGTCAAGACCGGCAATCTTGCCGGCATCCTTGGTGGCCTGGCGCTGCGAATCGTTGAAGTAGGCCGGCACGGTGATCACCGCTTCGGTCACCGGCTCGCCGAGATAGTCCTCGGCGGTCTTCTTCATCTTTTTCAGCACTTCCGCGGAGATCTGCGGCGGCGCCTTCTTGTCACCCTTCACTTCCACCCAGGCATCGCCATTCGGGGCGGCGGCGATGGTGTAGGGCACCATCTTGATGTCCTTCTGCACCACCTCGTCGGTGAACTTGCGGCCGATCAGGCGCTTCACCGCGAACAGGGTGTTCTTGGGGTTGGTGACGGCCTGGCGCTTGGCGCCGGCGCCGACCAGCACTTCGCTGTCGGTGTAGGCGACGATGGACGGCGTGGTGCGCGCGCCCTCGGCGTTTTCAATGACTTTCACCTTGTCGCCTTCCATGATGGCGACGCAGGAATTGGTGGTGCCGAGGTCGATACCGATGATCTTGCCCATGATGCTCTCCGCTAATTGGTCGGGGCCCGGCCCCGGAATTCATGTCTGTTGGCTGCGGTCGCCCGCCTTGCAAGCCGATATGGCGATGACCGCAGGGATTTCAAGGTCTTTGCCCGCCCGCCCACGCGGACGGCACCCGCATCAGCTGGCGGCGGCCACCACCACGATGGCCGGCCGCAGCAGGCGGCCGTTCAGCGTGTAGCCCTTGGCCAGCACGGCAAGCACGCTGTTCGGGGCCGCATCGGGCGCCGGCTGCATGGACACGGCCTGGTGCAGCTCGGCATTGAAGGCCTCGCCCACCGGGTTCAGCTGCTCCACGGCATGCTTCTTCAGGGCATCGAGAAAAGCCTTGTGGGTCAGCACGATGCCGTCACGCAACACCTTGTTCTCTTCGGTCTCCGGCGTGGCCTCGAGCGCACGCTCGAGGTTGTCGACGACATCGAGCAGGCTGCCGGCAAACTTCTCCAGCGCGAACTTGTGGGCATTGGCCACGTCGCGCTCGGCCCGGCGCTGGATGTTCTGGATCTCGGCCTGGGCGCGCAGCTGGGCGTCGCGCAGCGCGGCTTCCAGCTCGGCAACACGGGCCTGGGCCTCGTCGACGGCGGCGCCGCCGGCGGCCACGGCATCGGCAATCGTCGGCCCGGAGGCCTCGGGGGCCGGGATGTCCTGCTCGGTGGGGGTCGGATTCTGCTCGTGCTCTGCCATGACTGCCTCGGTGCGAAAACGGATGACACGGGCGCCCTGCGGACAAGGCACCCAAAACCGCAGGCATGATGGGGACATTGCCCCGGGATTCAAGGGCGGCCGACGGGGCGGAAGGGGAAATCAGCGCGCCAGCGCGCGCGAGAGCAGGCCGGCCGTGACCTCGACCAGCGGGATCACGCGCTGGTAGGCCATGCGGGTGGGGCCGATGACGGCCAGCCGGCCCAGCACGCGGCCGTCGCTGCCATAGGGGGCGGTGACCAGCGCCAGGTCTTCGAAGGGCGCATAGCCGGACTCGTCGCCGATATAGACCTCGACACCCTCGCTCTGCCGGCAGCGGTCCAGCAGGTGCAGGATGTCGCGCTTGGCGGCAAAGGCCTGGAACAGCTCCTGCAGGCGGTCGATGCCGGCCACACCGGCGCCACCGCCGGCCAGGCTGAGCAGGCTGGCCTCGCCGGTCAGCACATAGTCGGCCTCGGGCGCCGGCGCGAAGGCGCGCTCGGCGAGGTCGACGGTGCTGCGCAGCAGGTCGTCGAGGCGGTTGCGGTCGTCGCGCAGGCCGCGCAGCAGGCCGTCGGTGATCTCGCCCAGGCTCTTGCCGGCGAAATGGCGGGTCAGGTAGTTGCCGGCCTGCGTGAGCTCGGCCTCGTCAAAGGCGCGCTCGGTGTGCAGCAGCTGGTTCTGCACGTCGCCGTTGGCGCAGACGATGATGGCCAGCACCCGGCGCTCGTCGAGGCGCACGAACTCGATGTGGCGCAGATCGACGAGGTCGCGCCGCGGCACCATCACGAGACCGGCGTGGCGGCTGAGCTCGGCCAGGCATTGCGCGGCCTTCTGCACCAGCTCGCGCGGCGACTTGTCGGGCGCCAGCTCCTGCTCGAGGGCAGACACCAGCGTCTCCGGCGGCGCCTCGGTGGTCAGCAGGCGGTCGACAAACAGGCGGTAGCCCTGGGCGGTCGGCACCCGGCCGGCAGAGGTGTGGGGCGAGGCGAGCAGGCCGCGCTCCTCGAGCCGGGCCATGACGTTGCGCACGGTGGCCGGCGACAGCGGCAGCTCGGCGGCCTGCACCAGATGGCGGGAGCCGACGGGCTGGCCGTCGCGGATGTAGCACTCGACGAGGGTCTTGAAGAGAAGTTGGGCGCGGTCCATGGCGGCGTTTATAGCGCGCGGCGACGGGGCTTGGGTAGGCAAGGGGCCGGGATCGGCGGGCGGCATGCCCCGGCAAGCAACATGGCGACAGGGCCGGCGCCGGCGGCGCAACAAAACACTGGCCTTACGAACAGCTTCGCTCTAGCCTAGGCGGCATTGCGCCTGCCATCGGCGCGCCGCCTGCCGCGCGGCGCCAGGGACGACCCCCATGCTCACGCACCTGAAAATCCGCGACCTTGCCATCGTCTCCAGCCTGGAGCTGGACTTCCGCGCCGGCCTCACCGTGATCACCGGCGAGACCGGCGCCGGCAAGTCCATCCTCATGGACGCCCTCGGCCTCTGCCTCGGCGACCGCGCCGATGCCGGCCTCGTGCGCGCCGGCGCCGACCGCGCCGAGGTCAGCGCCGGCTTCGACCTCGCCCGCATGCCCGCCGCACGCGACTGGCTGCGCGAACGCGAGCTCGACAGCGACGACGAATGCTGGCTGCGCCGCACCGTGAGCGCCGACGGCCGCTCGCGCGCCTTCATCAACGGCAGTCCGGCCACGCTGGCCGACGTCAAGGCACTGGGCGAGCTGCTGATCGACATCCACAGCCAGCACGAGCACCAGTCGCTGCTGCGCCGCGACACCCACCGCGACCTGCTTGATGCCGCCGCCGGCCAAACAGCCGCCGCCCGCGAGCTTGCCACCGCCTTCCGCGCCTGGCAGCAGGCCGCGCGCGAACTCGCCGACGCCGAGCGCGACGGCGCCGCGGCGCAGGACCGCCTGGAGCTGGTGCGCCACCAGCTGGCCGAACTCGAACAGCTCGGCATGCGCCCGGGCGACTACGAAAAGCTGGAACAGGAACACGATGCGCTGGCCAATCTCGGCAGCCTGCTCGGCGCCGGCGACCTTGCACTCGACCGCTTGAGCGAGAACGACGGCGACAACGCCGCACGCTGCCTGCAGCAGGCGCTGAAGGCGCTGGACGCCGAGCGCAGCCGCCACCCGCGCCTCGACGACGTGGCCGAGCTGCTGGACAGCGCGCTGATCAACCTGCGCGAGGGCGCGAGCAGCCTGCGCCACTACCTCGACAGCCTGGACGCCGACCCGGCACGGCTGGCCGAACTCGAAGACCGCCTGGCGGCGGTGCATGCGCTGGCGCGCAAGCACCGCGTGCACGCCGGCGAGCTGCCGGCAGTGCAGGACAACCTGGCGACCGAACTGGCGCAGCTCGACGCCGCGCAAGACATCGACGCCCTGCGCCGGCGCGTGCTCGCGCTGGAAGGCGCCTGGCGGCAGCAGGCGCAGGCCTTGCGCACGGCGCGCCAGAGCACCGCCACCGCGTTCGCGGCCGACATCACCACCCGCCTGCAACAGCTCGGCATGAGCCACAGCCGCTTCGAGGTGGCGTTCACGCCGCTGCCCAAGCCGGCCGCGCACGGCCTGGACGACATCGAGTTCCTGTTCAGCGCCAACCCCGGCCAGCCGCTCAAGGGCCTGGCCAAGGTCGCCTCCGGTGGCGAGCTGTCGCGCGTGTCGCTGGCCATTCAGGTGGTGAACGCGAAGCACTCACCGGTGCCGGCCATGGTCTTCGACGAAGTGGACGTGGGCATCGGCGGCGGCATCGCCGAAGTGGTGGGCCGCCTGCTGCGCGAGCTGGGCGACTATGCGCAGGTATTCTCCATCACCCACCAGCCGCAGGTGGCGGCCCTCGGCCACCAGCACCTGCGCGTGGAAAAGGCCGTGGTCGCGGGCCAGACCGAAAGCCGCGTGCGCGCCCTCGCGCATGACGAGCGCATCGAGGAGATCGCGCGCATGTCCGGCGGCCTCACCATCACCGCCGAAACCCGCCGCCACGCCGAGGCCATGCTCGCCGCCACCTGAGGCCTGCGAAAGGAACCATCGTCCCGGGCCACAGCCACCGCAGCGTGACAGGCCGCCATGCCAGCGCGGAGGTCACCAACACGATTGCCATGGCTGCCAGCATCAGCCACACCAGTACAGCCATCGACGGGTGGTCCGCTTGCAGGCAGCAGGCCAGCGAAAGCAGCAGTGCGCCAGCACCAAGACCGCGCAGCAGCCTGCGGCTGGCCGCCGTGAGCGGTCCTGCGGCGGGCATCGCCTGCTGCCAGTGCACGGTCATGCCCAAAGCCATCCAGGACATGCCGGCCACACTGAGTAGACATGCCGCCACCAGCCATGTTGCATCAGTCACGAGACATGCCCTCCATGTCAGTCGCTGCTGCCAGCGCGGCCCCCTTTTCCCTTTTGCCGAGCTGTCGCGCCGCCCAGGCGGCAATGCCGGCGGTGACCAGCAGCGACAGGTCTACGCCAGCCACCGCCCAGTAGGTGTCGGTAATCATGGTCTTCAGCAGATGGTCGCCAGTGGTGATTGCATTCAGCAGCACGGCGGTCACGGCGAGCGCAGCAATCACCCAGCCCTGTTCACGCCACGCCGGGTTGGGACGCAGCTGAAGCACGGCGTGGCTGCGCCACAGCGCATGCAGCAGGGCCAGCAGCCAGATGCCCCAGAACGCCATGCGCTCAATGTCGCCCTTGCCTTCCATGCCGGCCGGCAGCAGGCGGTTGGTCACCAGCATGCCAATGGCGGCAATCACCATGCCCGTGACCGTGGTCACGGCAAAGGCATCAACCAGGCGACTGCCTTGGCGACCCTGCGCCGCATGCTGCTGCTTGCGCTTTTCGACAAAGAAGATGAAACCGGTGGCGATGCAGACGCAGCCGGTCAGGCCGCCAAACACATAGAGCCAGCGCAGCAGCCAGTGTTCGAAATGCTGCAAGTGCAAGCCGGTCAGGAACTCGGCGGTGGCATGGACAGCAGAATGCGGCGGCTCTTCATAAAGCACCTCGCCGGTGCTGGCCTTGAAGTGGATGCC
>DAIRDY010000021.1:0-7377 GCA_036795935.1 Moraxellaceae bacterium
AGATCCGAACTCGTCATCCGGACCCCTCACTCGAGAGCCGCGCATTTTACAGCGCCGCATTCCCGTGTCAAGCACTTTGTTTTCAACTTTCCGGAGCAATCATCACCCCATCAAGATCGCGCTTGCAACCCGCTGATTTTGAAAGAATTTTTCATTCATTCGCCGGCAGCGCGTCGGTGTGGGGCGCATTATAGGCAGCGCCGGAAGGGTGTCAAACGCTTTTCTGGCATTTGCGTTCAACCGTTGCTTTTTTGCGCGAAAGGCGCTGTTTTTGCCTATTTTTCCAGCGTCACACGGGCAATCGCCTTCTTGCCCGCCTGGATCACATGACTGGCACCCGAGCGCATGCGGAAGTCGGCTGCCGCCGGCTGGCCATCAATGAATACGCCACCGCGCTGAATCACGTCGCGCGCCGCCGCCGAATTCTTGGCCAGGCCCGCACGATTGAGCACCGCCGAGAGGGGCAAATCTGGCTGGCCATCGGCGACAATCCGCACCTCCGGCACATCTTCCGGAATCTCGCCCTTCGCAAGCACGTTGCCGGCAGCCCGATGCGCACCCGCCGCGGCATCGCCGCCGTGGAAACGGGTGATGATCTCCTCGGCCAGCAGCTTCTTTATATCCTGAGGGTTGCGCCCGGCCGTCACCTCACGCTGAAAAGCCTCGACCTCGCCCACCGGACGAAAGCTGAGCAGTTCGAAATAGCGCCAGATCAGGCTGTCCGGCATGGACAGCAGTTTCTGGTACATCTCGCCTGGCGCGTCACTGACACCTATATAGTTGCCCAACGACTTGGACATCTTCTGCACCCCGTCCAGCCCCTCGAGGATGGGCATGGTCAGGATGACCTGCGGCGACTGGCCATAGCGGCCCTGCAAGGTGCGCCCCATCAGCAGGTTGAACTTCTGGTCGGTACCGCCCAACTCAACATCCGCCTCAAGCGCCACCGAGTCATAGCCCTGGATCAAGGGATAGAGGAACTCGTGGATGGCAATCGGCTGCTGCGACTGGAAGCGCTTGGTGAAGTCGTCTCGCTCCATCATGCGGGTGACGGTGTACTGCGAAGCGAGCGCAATCATGTCGGCCGCCGACTTCTGACCCATCCACTCGGAGTTGAAAACCACCCGGGTGCGCACCGGATCGAGGATCTTGAACACCTGCTCCTGATAAGTCTTGGCATTCTCCAGCACCTGCTCGCGCGTCAGGGGCTTGCGGGTGACGTTCTTGCCGGTGGGATCGCCAATCATGCCGGTGAAGTCCCCGATCAGGAACAGCACCTCATGCCCCAACTCCTGAAAGGTGCGCAGCTTGTTGATCAGCACGGTATGCCCGAGATGCAGGTCGGGCGCCGTGGGGTCAAAGCCGGCCTTGACGCGGAGCGGGCGGCCCTCGCGCAAGCGCGCCAGCAGTTCGTCTTCCTGGATCAGTTCGTCGCAGCCGCGCTTGATCAGGGCAAGCTGCTCTTCCGGCGTCATCATTGCGTGGAGCCTGTTGAAATCGTGGAAAGCCGCGGATTCTAGCACCAAGCCTGACGGCCTTACGCTACCCTAGCGGGAGCTGCCGGGAGGGGTGATGAGCGAGCTTTATATCGGCCTGATGTCAGGCACCAGCATGGACGCAATTGATGCGGTATTGGTCGATTTCAGCCAGGGCATGCGGCTGGCAGGCACCCACTCCGTGCCCCTGCCCACCGACTTGCGCGCCGATCTCTCGGCCCTCTGCCAGAGCGGGCCGGACGAGGTCGAGCGCTTGGGGCGTCTTGACCGCACACTGGGCGAGGCCTTTGCCGAGGCGGCACTGGGCGTGCTGGCCAGCAGCGAGCATCACGCACACGAGATCGCCGCCATCGGCAGCCACGGCCAGACCATCCGCCACCGCCCGCACGGTCGTGATGCCTTCAGTCTGCAGATCGGCGACCCCAACACGATTGCCGAGCGCACCGGCATCACGGTGGTCGCCGACTTCCGGCGCCGCGACATCGCGGCCGGCGGCCAGGGCGCGCCGCTGGTTCCCGCCTTTCATGCCAGCCTGTTCAGCCACCCGGAACGACACCGGATCGTGCTGAACCTGGGCGGCATTGCCAACATCACCGTACTACCCGCCGGCCGGCCCGACGCCGTGCATGGTTTTGATACCGGCCCGGCCAACTTGCTGATGGATGCGTGGAGTCAGGCCCGGCGTGGCCTCGCCTATGATGCCGACGGCGAATGGGCGGCCCGCGGCGATAGTGATGACCGGCTGCTGACACAACTCTTGCGCCATCCCTTCCTGCACCAACCGCCACCGAAAAGCAGCGGCCGGGAGGACTTCCACCTTGACTGGCTGCAGGGGGAGCTGGCAGCGGGCGGGCGCCAGCCGGTCGACGAGGATGTGCAGGCGACGCTGCTCGAATTCACCGCCCGCACGGTGGCCGATGCCATCAACACGCTTGGACTTGGGGCTGGCGACCTGCTGCTTTGCGGCGGCGGCGCCCACAACACCACGCTCCGCCACCGCCTGGCCACCCTGTTGCCGGACTGGCCACTCGCCAGCACGGCCGACCACGGACTGGCACCCGATTGGGTGGAGGCCACTGCCTTTGCCTGGCTGGCACGGCGCACGCTGCGGGGGCAGGCCGGCAACCTGCCGGCGGTGACCGGCGCAGCCGGAGCGCGCATCCTGGGCGGCATCTACCTGGCCTGAGCAGAGAAAAGACATGAAAAAGCCGGCATCAGCCGGCTTTTTCATGGGATCAGGCAGGGCTCAGATCGAGAACGACGAGCCGCAACCGCAGGTGCTGGCAGCATTCGGGTTGATGACCACGAAGCGCGAGCCCTCAAGCCCTTCCTTGTAGTCCACCTCGGAGCCCGCCAGATACTGGAAGCTCATCGGGTCCACCACCATGACCACGTCACCGTTGGTGAACAATGAGTCGCCCTCGTTCACCGCTTCGTCAAAGGTAAAGCCGTAGGAAAAGCCGGAGCAGCCGCCACCGGTGATGTAAACGCGGAGCTTGAGCGCCGGATTGCCCTCGCCCTCGCGCAGCTTCTGCACCTTGGCAGCGGCGGAATCGGTCAGGCGCATGGCCTGGGCCATGTCAGTCATGTCGGCACCGGGTCTTTTGAGACAACGTCAGGAAGGCCCCTGATTATCATAAAGACCAAGTAATACAGTCAACCTTTTGCCGCATCTGCCACTGCAGGGGCTGCTTCGGCCGGGGTCTCCGGCTTGTGCTCGATGCGGGCCACCGGCTTGTCCGAGTGCAGGAGGCTGCCGTTGACCTGGGCGCCCATGACCATCTCCATGGTCTTGTAATGGACATTGCCGTTGATCTGGGCCTTGGCCGCGAGCTCGATATGCTCGCTGGCGTAGACATTGCCGTTGACCAGCCCGTTGATGACGATATGCGGCACCCGCACCTCGCCCGTGACCTCGCCATGCACGTGCAGCGAGCCTTCATCAGACAGGATGTTGCCGGTAACACGGCCTTCGACATGCAGGCCGCCGGCAAACACGATGTCGCCAATCACCTCGGTGTTGCGGGCCACATAGCTGTGGTCCTTGTAGTTGTTGGCCTTGTAGGCGCTGGTCGGCTTTTTCTTGCCCAGCATGGCGGACTCCTCGGAACGGATGGATGGAGACAGGGCGCTAGCCGCGGGCCTGCACTTCCCACTTGAAACTTTTTTGCACGCGCTGGCCGCGGGCGGACTGCAGCACGATGTCGACGCGCTCGGGACGGAAACCGGCAGGCAGCTCCCATTCGCCATTGAGGCTCTGGTAATACTGGAAGGCGAAACGGTTGTCGCCCACCGGCAGGGTGATCGTGCGGCCGGCACCGACCAGCCGCGCCTCGATGCTGCCACTGACATCGGGGGCCGCATTGCCGACATGAGTCAGCAGCAGGCGGTATTGCACGCGGCCGGGCTGCGCCCCCGGCTGCACGTCGAAACGCTCGACGGTCAGGCCTTGCGGCACACCCTTGGGCGAGAGCATGCGCTTGTAGAAGGCAATCTGTTCTTCCAGCGCCGCCACATTCGCCAGCAGGTTCTTGTTGTCCTGGCGGAGCTGCTCGGTCGCCGCCAACACGATGTCCCGATCATGCATGGCCACCGATGTCTTCTCGCGCAGGCTCTGCGATTTCTCGGCATACATGCGCACGGTTTCGCGCAGGCGCATGACCTCCTGCGGCGTGGCGCCGGCAACCGTGATGCCATAGCGCGAGCCGGCATAGAAGCCGCCGAAACCGGCGGCCGCAATCAGTATCACGCCGCCGATGCCAAGCGAGAGGTTGCGAAACGGCCGGTACGGCACCAGCACCAGTTTCTGCAGGGTCTCGCGCTCGCGACGGAACATGCGTGATCCTCAGGGCAGCAGGGCAATCTGTGTGAGGCCTGCCGTTTCTGGCAAACCGCACATCAGGTTCATGTTCTGCACGGCCTGGCCGGCCGCGCCCTTCACCAGATTGTCGATCACCGACAGCACGACAACAGTGTCGCCACCCTGCGGCCGGTGCACGGCAATACGGCAGGTGTTGGCGCCCTTGACGCTGCGCGTCTCCGGCGTGGAGCCCGCCGGCATCACGTCGACAAAGGGTTCGCCGGCGTAAGTGGCCTCATAAAGTGCCTGCAGGTCGCCAGCATCATTCTTCAGCGTGGCATACAGCGTGGCATGGATGCCGCGAATCATCGGCAGGAGGTGCGGCACGAAGGTCAGGCCCACACGCCCTGCCGTCATGCGGGCAAGGCCCTGCGAAATTTCCGGCAGGTGGCGATGACCGCCAACCCCATAGGCCTTGAACGACTCGCCCGCCTCCGAGAACAGCGTGTGCACTTCCGCCTTGCGGCCGGCACCGGACACGCCGGACTTGGCATCGGCCACCAGACGCGACACATCAACAAGCCCCGCCTTCAGCAACGGCAGGAAGCCGAGCTGCACGGCCGTGGGGTAGCAACCGGGATTGCCGATGACACGCGCACTCTTGATGGCCTCGCGGTTCACTTCCGGCAGGCCGTAGACGGCTTCCTCGAGAATCTCCGGGCAGCTGTGCGGCATGCCGTACCACTTTTCAAAGGCGGCGAGATCCTTGAGACGGAAATCGGCACCCAGGTCGATGACCTTCACA
Organism: Moraxellaceae bacterium; assembly: GCA_036795935.1. Classification (GTDB taxonomy): domain Bacteria; phylum Pseudomonadota; class Gammaproteobacteria; order Pseudomonadales; family Moraxellaceae; genus UBA2031. The sequence goes on from DAIRDY010000021.1 coordinate 5,102, forward strand.
CCGCGCGCCAACAGCGCCGGCGTCTGCTTCATGGCCACACCGTGCGGGGTGGCGAAGAACACGACGTCGCAGGCGCCCAGCACCTCGTCCGAAGGCTCGCTGAACGCGAGGTCGACACGGCCGCGCAGGTTGGGAAACATCTTCGCCACCGGCATGCCGGCCTCGGTGCGCGAGGTGATGGCGGCAAGCTCCACCTGCGGATGCTGCGCCAGCAGACGCAACAGCTCGACACCGGTATAACCGGTGCCGCCAACGATTCCGACCTTGATACGCGCCTGGCTCACGACTGCTTCACCTATGGAGGGGCTGGGACAAAAGAGGCCGGGATTATCCGCCACGCTGCCCGGACGGGCAAATTACGCTGTTTTGTAGCAATGTAACGCAAGGCTTTGGCAGACTTGTGAAATCTGTCACGGGAGACCCCCTCCGATGCTCTGGCTCAAGGCGCTGCATGTGATTGCCGTGGTGTGCTGGTTTGCCGGCCTCTTCTACCTGCCGCGACTCTTCGTCTACCACGCGGCGGCCGAGGACGCGGTGGGCCGCGAGCGCTTCAAGGTCATGGAGCGCAAGCTTTACCGCGGCATCATGTGGCCGTCGCTGGTAGTCACCGCGGTCGCCGGCGTATGGATGCTGGGCCTGAACTGGGACTACTACCGGACCCAGGGCTGGCTGCATGCCAAGCTCGCGCTGGTCGTGCTGCTGGTGGCCTACCATTTCGCCTGCGGCCACTACCTGCGCGCCTTTGCGGCGGACCGCAACACGCGCAGCCATGTCTTTTTCCGGGTGTTCAACGAGCTGCCAGTGCTGGCGCTGGTGGCCATCGTCATCTTGGTCATCGTGCGGCCCTTCTGAGTCCAGCCAACGAAGTAAGCAAGCACTTACATTCAATAGAGAGCCTTAAATAATGCGTCCCGTCACCCTCTGCTTCTCCGGGCTGGACCCCTCCGGCGGCGCCGGCCTGCAGGCCGACATCGAGGCCATTGCCGCCCTGGGCGGGCATGCCGCCGTGGTCTGCACGGCGCTCACGGTGCAGGACTCGCAGCGCGTCTACGGCTTCGAGGCGGTGGCGCCGGCGCTGATCCGGCAACAGGCCGAGGCCGTGCTGGCCGACCTGCCGGTGGCGGCCATCAAGCTCGGCATGCTGGGCTCGGGCGCGATTGCCGACGTGATCGGCGAGCTGCTGGCGGCGCATCCGGACATCCCGGTGGTGCTGGACCCGGTGCTGGCCGCCAACTCCGGCGGCAGCCTGGCCGGCGACGACCTCGCCCAGGGCCTTTTCCGGCTGCTGCCGCGCGCCACGCTGCTCACGCCAAACACCCTTGAAGCCCGCCGGCTGGCCGCCGAGCCCGACCTCGACAAGGCCGTCATCAGCCTGCAGGCGCGTGGCGCCCGGCACCTGCTGCTCAAGGGCGGCCACGAACCCGGCGCAGTGCTGTGCAACCAGCTCTACGGCCCGAACGGCCTCATCGTCGAGAGCCGCTGGCCGCGCCTGCCCGGCGAGTTCCATGGCTCGGGCTGCACGCTGGCCGCCGCCATTGCCGCCGGACTCGCCGCCGGACTCGCCCTGGGTGCCGCCGTCACCCGTGCCGAAGCCTTTGTGGCGCGGGCGCTGGCCGCGGCCGACCGGCCGCGCCCGGAGGGACAATTCCTGCCGCGGCGTATCGGCCACGGCAACGCCGCTGCCGGCGAGGACATATGAAGGAAGTGCTGCGCGGACTTTATGCCGTGACCGACAGCTTGCTGCTCGCCGGCCGCCTGCTGCCGGCAGTGGCGGCCGCGCTCGAAGGGGGCGCTGCCGTCGTGCAGTACCGCGACAAGTCGGGTGATGCCGCACGCCGCCGCGCCGAGGCCGAGGCCCTGCTCGCGCTCTGCCGGCAGCATGGCCGCCCGCTGCTGATCAACGACGACGTGGCACTGGCACTGGCCATCGGTGCCGACGGCGTGCATCTGGGCCGCGGCGACGGCTCGCTGGCAGCCGCACGCGCCGCCCTGGGGCCGTCGGCCATCATCGGCGCCACCTGCCACGACTCCCTGGCCTTCGCCGCCGACGCGGCCGCGGCCGGCGCCAGCTACCTGGCCTTCGGCGCGATGCATGCGTCCGCCACCAAGCCGGGCGCACAGCCTGCGCAGCTGGCCACACTCACCGCCGCGCGCGTCCATGGCCTGCCCGTGGTGGCGATAGGCGGCATTAGCGCCGATAATGCCGCGCCCGTGATTGCCGCCGGCGCGGACTGCGTCGCCGTGGTCAGCGACCTCTGGCGGGCACCCGATATCGC
>DAIRDY010000021.1:7477-18013 GCA_036795935.1 Moraxellaceae bacterium
GTGAACTCGCCGGTGCGCGCCTTCCGCGGTGTCGGCGGCACGCCGGTGTTCTTCGCGCGCGCCAAAGGCGCCTATCTCTATGATGCCGACGGCCGCCGGTACACCGACTATGTCGGTTCCTGGGGCCCGGCCATTCTCGGTCATGCGCATGATGCGGTGATCCGCGAAGTGCAGGAGGCCGCCGTCAACGGCCTGACCTTCGGTGCGCCGACCGAGCTGGAAATCGCCATGGCGGAAAAGGTCTGCGCGCTCGTGCCGTCGATGGACATGGTGCGCATGGTGAGCTCGGGCACCGAGGCGACGATGAGCGCCATCCGCCTGGCCCGCGGCTACACCGGCCGCGACGTGCTGGTGAAATTCGAGGGCTGCTACCACGGCCATGCCGATTCGCTCCTGGTGAAGGCCGGCTCCGGCGCACTCACGCTGGGCGTGCCGAGTTCGGCCGGCGTGCCGGCGAGCCTCGCCCAGCACACCGTCACGCTGGAGTTCAACAACCTCGCACAGACTGAAGACTTCTTCCGCCAACGTGGCCATGAAGTGGCCTGCATCATCGTCGAGCCGGTGGCCGGCAACATGAACTGCATTCCGCCGGCGCCCGGCTTTCTCGAAGGCCTGCGCAAGCTCTGTGACGATTACGGCAGCGTGCTGATCTTCGACGAGGTGATGACGGGCTTCCGTGTCGCACTCGGCGGTGCGCAGGCGCATTACGGCGTCACGCCCGACCTCACCACGCTGGGCAAGGTCATCGGCGGCGGCATGCCGGTCGGCGCCTTCGGCGGCCGTCGCGCCATCATGGAAAAGATTGCACCGCTCGGCCCCGTCTACCAGGCCGGCACGCTGTCGGGAAATCCCATCGCCATGCGCGCCGGCCTGAAAACGCTGGAGCTGATTTCGGCGCCGGGCTTTTTCGAACGCTTAACCGCAAAAACCGCGGCGCTTTGCCGCGCCCTTGAAAAGGCCGCCGCCGACAACGGGGTCGCACTGACCACCAACCAGGTCGGCGGCATGTTCGGCCTGTTTTTCACCGACCGCATCGTGGCGAGCTATGCCGATGCCACCGCCTGCGATGTCGAGGCGTTCAAGCGCTTCTTCCACGCCATGCTGGCCGAGGGCGTGTATCTCGCGCCGTCGGCGTTCGAAGCCGGCTTTGTCTCGGCCGCACACACGGATGACGACATTGCCGCCACTGCCGCGGCCGCCGGCCGCGCGCTGCGCTCGGCCTGAGTCGCATACATGACGACGGCCACGGGGAACCGCTCGCGCTGGCGCATTACGCCGGCGCGAGCGGTCGTGGCTTCGCTGCTGCTGCACCTGGTGTTCGTCATCGGCAGCGAACTCACGCTGCCCGACCTGTACACGCCGCCGGATGAAGTGCTCGACCGTCGCGACGTGGAAAAAGTGCAGCGCGTGCGTCTTGCGGCAGCACCAAAACCGAAAGCCGAGACGACAGGCCCGCGTTATGTGGCGGCACCGGCCCCTGCAGAAACGGCACCGCCACCACCGGCCGCCGAAACAGCGGCACCGGCACAGCTGGCGGCAGCCGACGGCGATGGCACACCGGCCAGCGAAAGCCCGGAGTCAGGCGATGCACCGGCCGGCACCGGTAGCGGCGACACGGCCGACGGCGCCGCACTGCCACCGCCCCCGGAGCCGGCACCGGCCTTTCCGGTACAACTGAAGGCCGAACTGGAGCTGCGCTTCAACGGCTTCACCGCCATCGCCACCCAGCACTGGGTGATGGAAGGCTTCCGCTATGCCATCACCGTCAGCGGCAGCAAGTTCGGCTTCAAGGCCCGCCTCGAAAGCGAAGGCCGCATCGACAGTGACGGCGGCCTCGCCCCGGAGCGCTATGCGCTCAGCATCAATGACCGCGTGCGGAATTTTGCCGAATACAAGGGCGGGGTGCTGCGCCATGGTCGTCCGGGCAAGGTGCGCGACATGGTGCTTGCCACCGCACCGCAGGACAGCACCAGCTTGCCCTTCCATGTCGCCGTGACCTTCGACGGTACGCCACAGACCCTGATGGTCACCACCGGCAACAGCGTTTATGAGGTCCGCCTCGTGCTGGACGGAGAGGAAACCATCAAGCTGCCCGCCGGCACCTTCCGCACACTGCATCTGCGCGGCGAGCGCTTCGATCCGCGCGACGGCACGCTGCTCGCCGGCTACGAAGTGTGGCTGGCACCGGATTACCTGAACTACCCGGTGAAGTTCATCGGCCGCACCGGCAAGGGCGACACCGTGGAGTACCGCATCCGCCACCTCGAACTTGAGGGCAAGACCGTGCTCGGCGAGAGCAGCGCCGGCCTCGCGCTGCCCGATGACGACGACATTCCGGAATGGCTGCGCCAGCGCGGCGAGCTCCCCGCGCCGGCCACGCCCGCCGCGGTCAACGGCAACGACGCGTTCTGACCCTGCCGGCCGGCCGCGCGAACGGCAATGCCATCCGCGGGTGCTAACAGCAGGCCCTGCTCTGTGGTATTGATGCCGACTGTTCACGGACTGCTGCACGGAAACCACGGATGGCCGCTCCTTCCCGCACGCCCCGCCTGCGTCGCCCGCTGCCGCCTGCACTGCGCACGGTGCGGCCGCTGCGCGCGCCCGACGCACAGGACCTTTGCCCGCAACTTTTCCATCGCCATCCCGATGCCCTGCTGCTGATCGGCCACAGCCAGCATGTCGCCGCGCTGAATCCGGCCGCCTGCACCCTGCTGGCATTGCCGGCGGACGCCTGCCGCGGCCGTTACTGGCGCGACCTGCTGCTGCTCGAGCGCCCGCTGGCGCGCAGCTGGCGCGGCAATCCGGTGGTGCAATGCCTGGAGCAGCGACGCGACCAGCCGCTCAGCGCCAGCCGGCTGCGCCGGCGCCACGACGAGGCACAGCTCGAAGTCAGCGGCGAAGTGCTGCATGTCACCGAACAGGGGCAGCCTTTCGCGCTGCTGCGCCTGCGCGCCGAAGCCGCGGCGCCGGCCGCCAGCCTGCAGGCCGCGCACAGCGAGCACGACCTGCTGCTGCAGCACATGTCGCGGCTGAATTCAGTGAGCGAACTGGCCACCGGCATCGCGCACGAGCTGAACCAGCCGCTGTCGGCCATCATGAGTTTCAACCAGGCGGCGCTGCGCCTGCTCGGCGAGGACGTGCCGGACCGCGATGCCGTGGGCATGGCGCTGGCCGAAACCGTCAACCAGACGCGGCGTGCCGCCGACATCCTCAGCCGCCTGCGCGCCTTCGTCAGCCGCCAGGCACTGGACCTGAAACCGGTGGCCATCAACCAGGTCATCGTCAATGCGCTGACCCTGCTCAGCAGCCAGCTCGGCGAGCACGGCGTGCGCGTGAGCCTGGCCACCGAACCCTGCCCGCCGGTGCGCGCCGATGCCATCCAGCTCGAGCAGGTACTGGTCAACCTGATCCGCAATGCCACCGAAGCCATGCGCGAGGTAAGTGCGGATGCGCGGCGCCTGCGCATTGCTTCCTACACCGTCGGCGACGTGGTCAGCGTGACCGTCACCGACAGCGGCCCCGGCCTGCCCGCAGAGGCCGCCGACAAGCTGTTCACGCGTTTTTTCACCACCAAGAGCGACGGCATGGGGCTGGGCCTCAGCATCTGCCGTCACATCATCGAGGCCGCCGGCGGCGAGCTGATGGCCGAAAATGCCGACGGCGGCGGCGCCAGTTTCCGCCTCACGCTGCCGGCCATGACCCCACTGGAGCCCCCCCATGGACACCAACCTGCTTGAACCCACGGTCTATCTGGTCGAGGACGATGCGGCCGTCCGCCTCTCACTGAAGCTGCTGATCGGCGCCCACGGGCTGCCGGTACAGGACTTCGGCAGCGCCGAGGATTTCCTCGCCGCCTGGCAGGGTGAAGCGGTGGGCTGCCTCGTGCTCGACATCCGCCTGGGCGGCATTTCGGGGCTGACGCTGCAGGAGCTGTTGCGCGAGCGCAAGATCGACACGCCGGTGGTCATCATCACCGGCCATGGCGATGTCGAAGCCTGCCGCCGCGCCTTCCAGCACGGTGCCGTCGACTTCCTGAGCAAGCCGGTGGATGACGCCGCACTGCTCGACGCCATTCGTCGCGGCATTGCCGCCGACATCGCCCGTCATCGCGCACAGGGCGAACAGGAGGATGTGCGCCTGCGCATGGACAGCCTGTCCGAACGCGAGCGCGAGGTGCTGGAGCTGATGCTGGAGGGGTTGCCCAACAAGCTGATCGCGCGCCGGCTGGACCTGTCGACGCGCACCGTGGAATCGCACCGTGCGCGCGTGTTCAGCAAGCTCGGCGCCGGCTCGCTGGCGGCACTGGTGAAGCTGGTGGTGAAGGCCGAAGAGGCCTGAACAGGCGCGCGGCGCTCAGCGCACGACAATCAGGCCAATGCGCAACTGCGAGGGCAGCTTGCGGTCATAGTCGAGGATGCTCTCGCCATGGCCGTTGAAATACTGCAGGTGCAGGTAGCCGTTCAGGTTGCGCAGCAGGCCGCGGAAGGGATAGGACGCATCGAGCTGGATGCTGCCGTGGTTGTCCTTCATGCCCTTGCGCAAGGTCAGCAGGTATTCCCAGGTTTCCGGATGCGTGAGCTTGACCTGGAAATCGCCGTAACCGCGGTAGTCGGCAATGTCGCGGTTCTCCGACTTTTCCAGATAGGCATAGAGCTTGGGCGCGAAGCTCCAGACATAGCCCTGCTCGCGCGTGGCCGGCAGCGTCAGCGTCGGCCGGATGAAGGCGATGTTGATGCTGCGCGAATCCGGCTCTTCCTTGCCATTGGACTCATGCTCGATGCCGGCACGCATGCCGAGCAAGCCGGTGAGTGCCGGGATGCGCGTCACCTGCGGGTTCTCGTAAAAGATCGCGGGCCGGTAGCTGGAGTCGCGGAAGGGTTTGGAATTGCTCTCGAGGTCCCAGACCGAGGTCTGGGTGTAGCCGAAATAAAGTTGCTCCCACCAGCGCAGGCGCTGGTCGTCGTCGGGCGTGACGACGCGGTACTTGAGGCTGAACTGGAACTTGGCGTTGACCGGGCCTTCGCCGCCGGGATTGCCGCCGCCGGAGAAATACACGGGCTCATAGGCACTGATGCCGCGGTCGGCTTCGCTCTGGGCCGCGGCCGCGAGCCGCTGCTCGATGGCCGGCGTCAGCGGCAGGGGCGCCGCGTCCTCCGGCGCATCCGGCGCCGCCAGCACCAGCGCCGGCACAAGACACGACAGCAACCCGCTCCACGTGCATTGGCACACCTGCATGGCTGACTCCCGGCCGGGCTCAGGGCGCCGGCATCTCCAGTTGCTGCGCACGCTGCAGCGCCTCCAGCGCGGCATCACTTCGGCCCTGCTGGCGCCGGGCTTCGGCCACCAGCCGCCAGAGCAGGGCCTGCTGGCCGCTGCTGCCGGCAAACGACAGCCCCTTGCGCGCAAACTGCTCGGCCTCGGCCGGGCGCTGCTGCTGCAGGCGCAGGTCGGCAAGGCGCTGGAACACCAGCGCCGACTGCGGCGCCAGCCGCTGGGCGCGCTCCAGATGCATGCCTGCCGTGGCGAGATCGCCGGCACGGCGGGCACGCTCGGCCGCATCGAGCAGGCCCTGCACGGCGGGCACAGCGGCACCGTCGGCCAGCGCCGGGCGCGGTGCCGGCACCGGCTGCGGACGCGGGCTCTGACTGCTGGCGGCGGGCGCCGATGCCGGCACGCCGGAGGGCATCGACGTGGCCGCGGATGCCGGCGCCACCACGCGCGGCGATGACGGTGCCGGCGGCGTGGTGGTACAAGCCGCCAGCGGCAGGAGCAGGGCACAGGACAACAGCAGACGCATGACAGCTTCCAGGGGACGGGACCGGAACGACAGGGCGACATCATGCCTGCGCCGCCGTCCGGCTGCCAAACCGGGGCCTCAGAACCAGTTCATCATCCGGTTCAGCGCACGATCAAACAGCGCCGGCACCCCGCCGGCGCAAACCGTGGACTCCTGCGGCACGGTGTCGCGCCGGAACGGCACCTGCAGCGCCTCCGGGCAGTTTTCGGCCGAGAGCAGGCCGCTGGGGCGGTCGGCCCAGTGCCACTCGACATCCTCCGGCGGCGCCATGGCCAGCGACACCGGCTCAAGCCGCGCCATCAGCTCGGTCCATACCGGCAGGGCGCCACTGCCACCGGACAGGCCGGTGGAACGGTTGTCGTCATGCCCGAGCCAGACCACGGCCAGGTAGTTCGCGCTATAGCCGGCAAACCAGGCATCGCGCAGGTCGTTGGTGGTGCCGGTCTTGCCGGCGACGACGAGCTCGCGCGGCAGCTTCTGGTAGGCCGCAGCACCCGTGCCTTCGCGCATCACCGCCTGCATGGCATAGCCCAGCAAATAGAGCGGCGTCGGGTCATAGACCTGCTGCACCTCGAGCCCGTAGCGGCGCAAGGGCTTGCCCTGGCTGTCCAGCACCTCGCGGATGCTGCGTGGCGGCGCACGGAAGCCGCCGGCGGCCAGCACCTGGTACAGCGACAGCACGTCGACCGGCTTCATGTTCACCGCGCCCAGCATCAGCGAGGGGTAGTTCGCCAGTTTCTGCTGCACGCCCAGCTTGTGCAGCGTGTCGATGACCACCGGCACACCGACGTCCATGCCGAGGCGTATCGTGGCCTGGTTGTAGGACTGGGCCAGTGCGCTGTACAGCGGCACGATGCCGTGGTCCTGCTGGTCATAGTTCTTCGGCTCCCAGAGCTGGCCGCTCTGGCCGAGCAGCTGCACCGGGCCGTCGTCGAGCGGACTCACCAGCGTGTAGCGCCCGGAAGCCAGCGCCGCGAGATACACCGCCGGCTTCACCAGCGAACCGATCTGGCGGTCGGCATCCAGCGCGCGGTTGTAGCCGGTGAAGGTGCCGCGACCACCAACCACGGCCAGCACCTCGCCGTTCTCCGGATGCGCCACCAGCACCGCGCCCTGCAGGCCGGCCACCCGCTTGCCATGGCTTTTGTCGAGGCGCGCAAGCGTGCCCTCGAAGGCCGCATCGGCGGCAGTCTGCACGCGCGGATCCAGCGTGGTGAAAATGCGCAGGCCCTCGGAGCTCAGGTCCTCTTCCTTGTATTCGCTGCGCAGCTGGCGCCGCACCATGTCCATGAACGCCGGATAGACCACGCCACCGGCCGTGGGCCGCGCGATCACGTCCAGCGGCCGGGCCTTGGCCGCATCGCGCTGCTCGGCACTGATTTTTTTCTCGCCGTGGAGGTTGTCGAGCACAAGGTCGCGCCGCGCCTTCGCACGCTCGGGATTGCGCCGCGGGTTGTAATACGACGGCCCCTGCACCATGCCGACCAGCAGCGCCACCTGATGCAGGCGCAGCTCGGAAATGGGCTGCCCGAAATAGAACTGCGCGGCCAGACCGAAGCCGTTCACCGACTGCTGGCCGTTCTGCCCGAGATTCACTTCGTTGAGATAGGTTTCGAGGATTTCGTCCTTGCTGTAGCGACGCTCAAGCAGGATGGCCATGGCGGCTTCGTTGAGCTTGCGCGACAACGTGCGCTCGTCGGTCAGATAGAAGTTCTTCACCAGCTGCTGGGTCAGCGTGCTGCCGCCCTGGCGCAGGCCGCCGGCGGTCATGTTCACCCACAGCGCACGCAGGATGCCGCGCACCGACACACCGTGATGGCGATAAAAGGCACGGTCCTCGGTCGCCAGCAGTGCTTCCAGCAAATGCGGCGGCGCTTCCTTCAACTGCATCAGCAGACGGTCTTCCTGATGCGTGGGATAGATGCCGCCGATCACCATGGGCTCAAGGCGCACCACGCCGCGCTCGCCGGGCACGGTGCTGGCCACTTCGGCCAGCTGCGCGCCGGCAAAGCGCAGGCGCAGCACCTGCGGCACTTCCTTGCCGTCGCTGAACGCAAAGCCGCGGGTGTGCACCAGGATCTCGTTGCCCTTCTGCTGCCAGCTGCCGGGGCCGGTCACTGCCTGCTCGCGGTAATTGAGCAACGCGAGTTCTTCCTTCACGGCCCGTGCCGACAGTGGCGCCCCGGTGTAGAGCTCGAGCGGCCGCGCATGCACGCGTGCCGGAATCGCCCAGCGCTTGCCCTCGAACTTGGTCTTGACCACGCCATCGAGCCGCAGCAGCCACAGTCCGAGCGCGATCAGGCCGCCCAGCACCAGCACCAGCAGGATAAGCAGGGCGGTCAGGATGAAGCCGCGGGGACGGGAGGACAGGGGTGATTTCAGCATGCGCAGGAACGGGGGCGGGCTAAGAGGATGGTCGCGATTCTATCGGCCGGCGCTATTGGCGACGAGCAGACCGGGTCGCATAATCGCGCGGTTTTCGTAACCGCACGGTGCCTGCCGCGCCCCTCCCGCCGCCCCCAAGGACGCGCCCCATGTCCCGCTTCGACGTCTACGCCATCGGCAATGCGCTGGTGGACACCGAATACCGTGTCACCGACGAGTTCCTCGCTCGCCGCGGCATTGCCAAGGGCCAGATGACGCTGGTCGACGAGGACCACCAGCAGGCGCTGATCCAGGCGCTGGACAGCGAATTCGGCCTGGAGAAGCGCGCCAGCGGCGGCTCCGCCGCCAACACCATGCTCGCGGTGGCCGCCTTCGGCGGTCGCAGCTTTTATTCCTGCAAGGTCGCCAATGACGGCACCGGCGACTTCTACGTGCACGACCTGCATTCGGCCGGCGTCAGCAGCAACCTCAAGCCCGAGCGCGATGCCGGCACCACCGGTACCTGCGTGGTGATGGTGACCCCGGACGCCGAGCGCACCATGCACACCTTCCTCGGCATCACCGCCGATGTGTCGGACGCCGAGCTCGTGCCGGAGGCCATACAGGCCGCGCAGTGGCTGTATGTCGAAGGCTATCTGGTGAGCTCGGACTCGGCGCGCGCCGCCGTGAAGGCTGCCCGCCGCGAGGCCCGGGCCGCCGGCACCGGCATTGCCCTCACCTTCTCCGACCCGGCCATGGTGCGCTTTTTCCGCGACGGCCTGGCCGAGATGATCGACGACGGCGTCGACCTGCTGTTCTGCAACGAGGAAGAGGCCTGCCTGTGGACCGGCGCGCTCAGCGCCGATACCGCCCTGGCCGGCCTGCGCGCGATTGCCACCCAGGTGGTGATCACCCGCGGCAAGGACGGCGCGCTCATCTGGGACGGCCACCAGGCGCATGCCATCGCCCCGGCACCGGCAACGCCGGTGGACAGCAACGGCGCCGGCGACATGTTTGCCGGTGCCTACCTGTTCGGCCTCTGCCGCGACTGGCCGGCGGAGCGAGCCGGCAGCCTGGCCAGCCGCGCCGCCGCCGCCGTGGTCAGCCAGTTCGGGCCGCGCCTGCCACTGGAGGCGCATGCTGCACTGCTGCGCGAATTCAATGCCGGCGAATGAGGCAGGCGCGCTCGCGGCCCTGCGCAATCTGGGGCCGGCCTCGGCACGCCTGCTGGCCAGGGTCGGCATCCGCGACCGCGCCGCACTGCAGGCGGCCGGCAGCGTGGCGGTCTTTGCCGACCTGCGCGCCGCCGGCCACCGCCCCAGCCTGAACCTGCTCTGGGCGCTGGAAGGCGCCCTCAGCAACCAGCCCTGGCAGCAGGTGGCGCAGGAACGCCGCGCCGCGCTGCTGGCGGCACTCGCTGCGCTGGAGGCTGGTAACGCCCGGCGCGCTGCCTATAATCGCCGCCCCTGAACGGAGCCCGAAGATGATCCGCCTCTGCGCCATCGACGACATTCCCGAGACCGAGGCCGTCGGCATCATCGCCCCCGGGGGCGAGGTCGTGCTGTTGCGGCATGACGGCGAGATCCGCGCCTTCCGCAACCACTGCCCGCACCTCGGCATCGAGCTCAACTTCCAGCCCGATGTCTTTCTCGACAGCGACGGCGCCTACATCCAGTGCGCCAACCATGGCGCGCTGTTCCAGAAAGACGACGGGCTCTGCGTGTTCGGTCCCTGCCAGGGCCAGTCACTGGTCGCAGTGCCGGTACAGCTCGTCGACGGTGCGGTCTGGATGCCCGCCGACGCCCCGGTGGCGAACTAGGCTTGCAGGCTGATACCGCAAAAAAAGCCTGTCCGGCGCGCGGTTGTCCGGGTCATGGCTTCTTGATATAGATGGCAGCTTCACAAGGCGGCCCGTGCGGGCATAAGGATAAAGGAAATGGCTTCGACCGCTGACAAGACCAACACCAAGAAAAAGCCAGCAGCGGCTTCCAAGACGGGCGCCGGCAAGAGCGGCAGCAGCAAGACGCCGGCCAAGCCCGCCGCCAAAACCCCGGCCAAGGCGCCGGCCAAGACCACGAGCAAGACACCGGCCAAAGCCCCGGCCAAGAGCCCATCCAAGACGCCTGCCAAACCCGCCTCCAAGGCCCCCGCCAAGCCGGCGACCAAGACCCCGGCCAAGCCAGCGGCCAAGACCACGCCCAAGGCGCCCGCGAAAGCCCCGGCCAAACCGGCCAGCAAGCCGGCTGCCACCAAGACCGATACCAAGGCCGCAGCCAAGCCGGCGACCAAGACGCCAGCGAAAGCCCCGGCCAAGCCGGCGGCACCGGCCAAACCGGCAGCGCCCGCCAAGGCACCGACCAAGGCCGCCAAAGCGG
>DAIRDY010000022.1:0-13972 GCA_036795935.1 Moraxellaceae bacterium
TGGCTGATCGAGGCCAGCAGGGCCAGCAGCTCCGGTTGCTGCGGTTCGGGCAGGCGGCGGATGGCGGCCTCGACCCGGGCATGGGTGGCGGTGTTGCACAGCGCCAGCGTGTCCTGCAGGCGCAGGTTGATGCCGGCCCCGACCAGTGCGCCCAGCCATTCGGCGACCAGGGCATCGCCCAGCCGGCAGGAGGCTTCGAGCAGCTCGCGCCGGGTGTCCGCCAGCAGCGCGTCATGCCACTCGATCAGCAGCAGCCACTCGTCGTGGCGCGCGATGTGGCGCAGCAGGCCCTCCAGCATCGACGGCCCGGCGGCCAGCACCAGGCGGCCGGCGCGCTGGCGCTGGGCCTCCGACAGCGCACCGGTCAGGCGCAGCGCCTGCGACCACAGCCGGTGCTGGTGCGCGGCCTGCAGCAGGCTCTGCACGGCGGCGTCGTCCAGCGCCTCGCCGATCTCCGCCATCAGGCGCAGGGCGGCGTCATCCATCAGGTTGAGCAGCGGCAGCATGTCGGCCCAGCGCTCGCCGGCGTCGGCGGCGCGCAGGATGTGCGCCAGCGTCACCGGCTGCTGCAGCGCCGGCAGCGCCAGCAGTCGCCGCTGCGAGTCTTCGTCGAGCAGTGGCGTCAGCGTCAGCAGCGCCGGCCAGAGGTCATGGGCCTCGGCGGCGGCGACGATGTCCTCGATCACCTCCGGCTCGTGCACGGCGCTGGCCGCGGCCAGGCGGCCGCGGCTGACCTTGCCGAGGTCGGCGAGGATGGGCAGGGCCGCCGGCCACAGGCCGTTGTCGTGGATGGCGCGCACCAGGCGGTTGATCAGGATGTCATCCTGGCCGGCCAGCGCGTCGCCAAAGCGTGCGCGGCGCGGCGCATCGAGGCGCTGCATCAGGTACAGCGCCACCGGCCACAGCCCGTGGCGGTCGGCGTCCTGCATGATGGCCACGGCATGGGCATCGCTGATCAGGTCGGCCAGCCGGCGCAGGGCCGCGTCCTCGTCGATGAACAGGCTGGCGCGCAGCAGCAGGGCGTTGTCGGTGGCCAGCAGCGCCAGCACCTGCGGCATCACGGTCTCGGGCAGGTAGCCGGCCATCTCGCCCATGGTTACTGCATCGCCGCGACGGGCCAGCTCGCCGGCCACCGCGATGATGGTGGCGGCCGGCATGCCGGCCAGCATGGGCCGCACGCGGCGCGGGTCGGTGTAGAGGCAGACATCGGTGAGAAAGCCCACCGGTTCGTGGCGGGCCATGGCGATGGCGTTGCCCGGCGGCAGGTGGGCGGTGACCCGGGCTGACAGCAGCGGCCCCAGTGCCTTGCGCGCGATCAGTGCGCTCACGCTGACCGGCAGCAGTTTGCTGCAGGCCGCGATGCGCGCGAAGCGGTCGTGGTGGCGGTCGAAGAAGTCGTCGCGCAGGGCCAGGCGCAGCGCGCGCAATTCGGCGGCCGGCGTCTCTTCCAGAAATTCCAGGCTGCCCGGCGCGGCGTCGAGCAGGGCTTCCATTTTCAGGCGTTCGGCGTGGCGGGCGAGTCCGTGCATGTCAGATCCCCAGCAGCTTGCGCACGGTGCCGCGCAACAGCGCGGGAATGTGTTCCAGCGAGCGATCGAAGGCGGCATCGAGGTCGGCGTTCTGGCGAGCGTCCTGCGCCTGCACGGCACGGATGAAGGCCTCGCGGCGGGCTGCCGGCCACTGTGCGAGGCGGGCCTTGAGGTCGTCGGGCAGGGCGGTGGCGAGCGGGGCCGGCAAATCGCCGGTGGCGAAGGGGGCAGACATGGCGGAGGTTCTCGTTATCATCGCCGTCCTGCGTCCGGGGCCGGCGGCATTGTTGTTGTCCGGGGAGTGCCCGGCGCGGACCGCCCGCGCAGGTCCTTCATCTGGCGGGTGGCGGGGCCGCGGGAATGGCCGGATTGATATCACGACCGGGAGATGTGTTCCATGCTCGATGCCCTCTTTGCCGAAGCCACCACGGCTAATGTGCTGACCATCCCCCCGGGCTGGGGGCAGGGGCGCGCCACCTATGGCGGCCTGGTGGCCGGCCTGCTCTGTCGCCGCCTGTTCGGGCTGGTCGGCGAGACGCGCGTGCTGCGCTCGGCCACGGTGTCCTTTGTCGGCCCGGTGGTGCCCGGCGAGGTCACGCTCACGGCCGAACTGCTGCGCAGCGGCAAGTCGGTGACCCAGGCCGAGGCGCGGCTGATGCAGGATGGCGTGGTGCAGGCCGTGCTGCTGGCCAGCTTCGGCGCGCCGCGTGCCTCGCAACTGGTGGTGGCGCCGCCGCCGGCGCCGCCGATGCCGTCCCTGGCCGAGGCGCAGGCCATGCCCTACCTGCCCGGCCTGATGCCGGAGTTCCTGCAGCATCTCGACATGCGCCTGTGTCGTGGCCAGTTTCCTTTTACCGGCAGTGCCACGCCCGATTTCAGCGGCTGGATGCGTTTCCGCCAGGCACCGGCCCGCTTCGGCATCAGCCACCTGTTTGCGCTCACCGACTGCTGGCCACCCTCGGTGCTGCCGATGCTGAAGGCGCCGGCGCCGGCCAGTTCGCTGTGCTGGACGCTGGAGTTCCTGCAATTCCCGGAACACGCAAGCGGTGAGACCTTCTGGCAGTACGCGGTGCGCACCGATGCCTGTGGCGACGGCTATGCCCATGCCGAGGCACGCGTGCACGACGACCGTGGCGCACTGGTGGCCATCAGCCGCCAGACCATGACCGTGTTTGCCTGAGCGCGCGCCCGGCATGAGCCTGCCCATCGACGCGGTCCTGCCGGCGCTCGCGGCCACGCTGGCCGCCGGCAATGCCTGCGTGCTGCAGGCGCCGCCCGGCACCGGCAAGACCACGCGCGTGCCGCTGGCGCTGCTCGGTGCGGAATTTCTTGGCACGCAGAAAATCGTGATGCTGGAGCCGCGCCGCCTCGCCGCGCGCTCGGCGGCGCGCTACATGGCGGCGCTGCTGGGTGAGGAGGTTGGCCAGACCGTCGGCTACCGCACCCGTCTCGACACAAAAATTTCCGCCGCGACCCGCATCGAGGTGGTGACCGAGGGCATTCTCACCCGCCTGCTGCAGGCCGATGCCGAACTCGGCGGCTATGGCCTCGTGATTTTCGACGAATTCCACGAGCGCTCGCTGCAGGCCGATCTTGGCCTCGCGCTGGTGCGCGAGTGCCAGCAGGTGCTGCGCGAGGACCTGCGCCTCGTGGTGATGTCGGCCACGCTGGATGCCGCACCGGTGGCCGCCTTGCTCGGCCAGGCGCCGGTGCTGACCTGTCCGGGGCAGATGCATCCGGTGGACGTGCGCTATCGCCCGCCCGGGCGGCAGCCCTGGCTGGATCACCTCGCCGCGGTGGTGCGCGAGGTGCTGGCCGCGGAGAGCGGCTCGCTGCTGGTGTTCCTGCCCGGCGAAGGCGAAATCCGCCGTCTCGCCGAGCGCCTGGAAAATGTGCTGCCGGCGGATGTCACGCTGGCGCCGCTGTATGGCCAGCTGGCCGGCGAGGCGCAGGATTTCGCGATTGCGCCGGCGCCGGCCGGGCGCCGCAAGCTGGTGCTGGCCACGGCGATTGCCGAAACCAGCCTCACCATCGAGGGCATACGCGTCGTCATCGATGCCGGTTTCGTGCGCGCGCCGGAATACGACCCGGGCAGCGCGATGACGCGGCTGGTCACGCGGCGGCTGGCCGCGGCGAATGCCGAGCAGCGGCGCGGACGTGCCGGCCGTCTCGGTCCCGGCATCTGCATCCGCCTGTGGAGCGAAGAGGAGAACGCGCGCCTGGCGCCGTTTGCCACGCCCGAAATTGCGCAGGCCGATCTGGCCGCCACCGTGCTCGAGCTCGCGCAATGGGGCGTCCACGATCCGGCGCAGATGGCCTGGCTGGATGTGCCGCCGGCGGCGGCCTGGGCGCAGGCGGTGGCCTTGCTGCAGCAGCTCGAGGCGCTGGATGCGAAGGCGGCGATCACCGCGCATGGCCGCGCCATGCTGGCGCTGGGCTTGCCGCCGCGACTGGCGCACATGGTGCTGCGCGGGCGTGAGCGCGGCCTGGGGGATCTCGCGGCCGATCTCGCCGCGCTGCTGTCCGAGCGCGACCTGTTCGCGCCCGGGCACGGCGCCGACCTGCACGACCGGCTGATGCTGCTGCAGGGCGAGGTGGTGCCGGCGGGCGTCGATCGCGGCCGCCTGCGGCTGGTGCGCGAGGGCGCGCGTCGCCTGCAGCGGCGCAACGCCCCGCCGCGCGCCGCTACCGGCACGGAGGCGGCGGGCCTGCTGCTGGCGCTGGCGTTTCCCGACCGCGTCGCGCAGCGCCGTCCCGGCACCGCGGCCCGCTACGTGCTGGCCAACGGCCGTGGCGCCTTCCTGCCCGAGGAGGACCGGCTGGCGCGCGAGCCCTGGCTCGTGGTGGCCGAGCTCGACGGCCAGGCGCGCGAGGCGCGCATCTTTCTTGCGGCCGGCGTGACGCCTGCCGATCTTGAGGACGTGCTGGGCGCGGCCATCACGCGCACGGAATTTGTCAGCTGGGATGCCGCCGCACAGGCAGTGCAGGCGCGCGAGCAACGCGTGCTCGGGGCGCTGGTGCTGGAAGACCGGCCGCTGGCGCAGGCGTCGCCGGCACGCGTGCAGGCGGTGCTGGAACAGGCCATCCGCGAGGCCGGTGTCGGCGTGCTGCCCTGGAGCGAGGGTTTGCGCCAGTGGCAGGCGCGCGTGCAGTTGCTGCACGGGCTGGCGCCCGAGGCCTGGCCCGATGTCAGCGATGCCGCGCTGGCGGCCACGTTGGGTGAGTGGGCCGGGCCCTGGCTCGGGGGCCTGACGCGCTTTTCACATCTGGCGAAATTCCCGCTGCATGATGCACTGACGGCGCGGCTCGACTGGCCGCAGCGCGAGGCACTGGAACGCGAGCTGCCGACGCATCTGGTGGTGCCCACCGGTTCGCGCATTGCCATCGACTACACGGCGGAACACGGCCCGGTGCTGGCGGTGAAGCTGCAGGAAATGTTCGGTCTGCTGGAAACACCGCGCCTGGCGGGCGGCCGCGTGCCGCTGATCTTCCACCTGCTGTCACCGGCGCAGCGGCCGGTGGCGGTGACGCAGGACCTGGCGAGTTTCTGGGCCAATGCCTATGCCGACGTGCGCCGCGACCTGCGCGGGCGCTATCCGCGCCACCCCTGGCCGGAAGATCCGTTCACGGCGGTGGCGCAGCGCGGCGTGAAGCATCCGCGCCGGCCCGGATGAGCGTCGCCGCGGGCAGGCGCCGTGTCAGTCGCGGCGGTAGTCGCGCGGGGTCTGCCCGGTCCAGCGCTTGAAGGCGCGGGCGAAATTCGAGACGTCGTTATAGCCCACGCGGAAGGCGATCTCGCTCACCGGCAGGTCGGTCTCGATCAGCAGGCGCGTGGCACGCTCGCGCAGCACCTCGTCGACGAGGTCGCGGTAGTTTTGCCCCTCTTCCTGCAGGCGCCGCTTCAGTGTGCGCGAGGACATGTGCAGGCTGTCGGCCATCTGCTCCAGCGAGGGCGCACCTTCTTCCTGGTCGAGCAGGCGGCGCCGCACTTCATCGGCCAGCGTCTGCGTGGCGGCAAAGAGCTGGCGAAATTCCGCCTCGCACTGCTCGCGCGCCAGCGCTGCCACCGCCGGGTCGGCCAGCCGCGGCCGCTGTTCCAGCGCCGCCACGCTGCCGCGCACCATGCAGGCCGGCATGCCGAAGCGCACCGGCACCGGCAGGCGTTCGGCGAGGCTGGCGTAATGCGGCGGCTCAGGCCCTGTCATCCACACCTCGACACCGTCGACGGCCTCGTCGTTGAGCTGCTGCAGCATGTAGACGAGGCCCATCAGCATGGCCTCGGTGATGAAGCCGGAATGCCGCCCCAGCGGCAGCAGGCTGCGCACTTCCAGCGACACCACGTCACCTTCCTCGCTCCACAGGAACTCGAGGAAGGGGGCGCGCAGCGTCAGGTAGCGGGTGCCGGCCTCGAGTGCATCGCGCAGCGTCAGGCTGGACAGCGCGAGCAGGCCCACCGAGCCGTGCAGCGTGACCTTGAGCGCGCTGGCGTAGCGGAAGCCCAGCCCCTCGTGGCCGGCCTGCTGCAGGCCGCGCTGCAGCACCTGGGCGCCATGCTCGATCTGCACCCGGCAGTCCGGCTGCAGCAGGCGCGCGCGGTCGAAAGGCATGCCTTCGAGCAGGCGTGCATCGTCGTAGCCGAGCTCGCGCAGCAGGTCGCAGAACAGCAGCACATAGATGCCGGGCACGCCGGGCAGTGTCTGGCGGCGGCGTGCGGGAGATTGTCCTGATTTCACCGAAAACTGGCCTCGTGGAACCGGCAGGGCGGCAGGGTGGCGCCCACTATAAGTCGGGCCATGGCGGCGGCAAAGTCCGCCGCCCCTGTTTCTCCGGCAGTCATGAGGTCGCCATGTCCCGTTCCGTTGCCCGCCTGCGCACCCCCGATCACGTCAGCATCAAGCCGC
Source organism: Moraxellaceae bacterium (assembly GCA_036795935.1). Classification (GTDB taxonomy): domain Bacteria; phylum Pseudomonadota; class Gammaproteobacteria; order Pseudomonadales; family Moraxellaceae; genus UBA2031. The sequence goes on from DAIRDY010000022.1 coordinate 6,431, forward strand.
AGCGCCTGAACCTGCAGTTCGATGCCGCCACGCCGCGCTACTGGTTCGACAATGATCCGGTGGTCACCCATTTCCTGAATGCCATGTCGCTGAGTTTTCCGGACGGCGAGCGCTTCTTCGTGGACTCCGTGCGCCATTTCCGCGACCGCGTCGAGGACCCCAAGCGCCAGAAAGACATTTCCGGCTTCATCGGCCAGGAAGCGATGCACTCGCTGGAGCACACCACGTTCAACCGCTTTCTCGACAGCAAGGGGTATGGCCGCATCACCCGCGCCGCGGAAAAAACCGCGCGCCACCTGCTGAAGGGCGCCTACATCCGTTTCACCTCGCACGAGAAGCTGGCGGCCACCGCCGCGCTGGAACACATCACCGCCATCCTGGCCGATGCACTGTTGCGCGATGAAAAGACCATGGCCTCCATCCATCCCGGGGCGCGTGCCCTGTGGATGTGGCATGCCATCGAGGAAACCGAGCACAAGGCGGTGGCCTTCGACCTGTACCAGGACGTCGACGGCCGCAACGGCCAGCGCAAGTTCATGCTGGTGGCCGGCACGCTGTTCCTTGCGGCCTATACCTCGGCCTACACCTGGCAGTTCCTCAAGCACGACGGCCTGCACCGCAAACCGCTGGTGCTGGCGCGCGGCCTGTGGAAGCTGCTGGGTCGCGACGGCATCATCACGCGCGTGGTGCCGGAGTACCTCGATTTCTTCCGTGACGACTTCCATCCCTGGATGCACGAGAATTCGGCGCTGATCGCGCGCTGGCGCGCCGAACTGGATGCCCTGCAGGAAACGAAGGCCGCCGCCTGAGCGTGTTTTTCCGGCGTCCGCGCCACAAAAAAGCCCGCGATGATCGCGGGCTTTTTTGTGGGCGTCTGCAGCGCTCACTTCTCGACGAAGGCGCGCTCGATCACGTAGTCGCCGGGCTTGTTGCTGGTGCCTTCGACAAAGCCGCGGGCCTCGAGGATTTCCACCAGGTCCTTCAGCATGCTCGGGCTGCCGCAGATCATCACGCGGTCGGTTTCCGGGTTCAGCTCGGGCAGGCCGATGTCGGCGGCGAACTTGCCGCTCGTGATGAGGTCGGTGAGACGGCCCTGGTTCTTGTAGGCCTCGCGCGTCACCGTCGGGTAATAGACCAGCTTTTCCTTCACCAGCTCGCCGAAGAACTCGTTTTCCGGCAGTTCCTTCGTGATGTAGTCGTGATAGCCGAGTTCGCTGACTTCGCGCACGCCGTGGGTGAGCACGACCTTGTCGAAGGCTTCATAGAATTCGGGGTCGCGGATCACGCTCATGAAGGGCGCGAGACCGGTGCCGGTGGACAGCATGTACAGGTTCTTGCCCGGCTTCAGGTTGTCCATGATCAGCGAGCCGGTGGGCTTGCGGCTGACCATGATGGTGTCGCCCACCTTGAGGTGCTGCAGGCGCGAGGTGAGCGGGCCGTCCTGGACCTTGATGCTGTAGAACTCGAGGTGCTCCTCGTAGTGTGCGCTGACGATGGAGTAGGCGCGCATCAGCGGCTTGCCGTTCACTTCCAGGCCGATCATCACGAACTGGCCGGTCTTGAAGCGCAGGGCCGGGTCGCGGGTGGTGGTGAAGCTGAACAGCGTGTCGTTCCAGTGGTGGACGCTGAGCACGGTTTCATTGGCGAAGGCGGACATGGGGCCGGTCTCGTCTGGCAGGTCGTCGGGGGCAGGGAGGCTGCCGGGTGCGCTTTGTAACAGGGGCTGGCTTATAAGCACAAATGCATATTTCTTATGGGAGCATGCGTTTTCCCTGATTAAGCGCCCGGTCATTCTAGCGAGCGGCCGCGCCGGCCGGCTTGACCGCTGTCAGACGATGCCTTGACCGCAGCGTGCAGCCGGTCGGCACATGGCGCCGGCCGACCGTCCTGCAGCGTCTGCGGCCAATACCTCGGGACGGCACTGCGTTTAGGCTTCGCCCCTTTGCATGCCTAGCCGAGGAGTGTGTCGTGAAGTTCAGCCTGAGCCAGGATTACCCCGTCGGTCTTGATGTGCTGTGGCCGGTGTACGGCCACCCGGACTATGTGCGGGCCAAATATCTGGCGCTGGGCGCGCACCGGGTCGAGGTGGAGACGGCCGAGACCACCGGCGAGCACATCCGCGTGGTGCTCGAGCGTGTCATCGCCCCCGACCTCGACGGCGTGCCGGACTGGGCGCGGCGGCTGGTCGGCCGCGAGTACGTGATGCGCCACGAGAGCCTGTGCCGGCGCACGGCGCCGGGGGCGTCCGCTGTCGAGTTGCTGATCACGCCGCTGGGGGCGCCGGTGGAGATCCGCGCCACCGGCAGTTTCAACGAGACCGGACCGGGCCATACCCGTCTGGCGCTGGACTTCGAGGTGAGCTGCAGCCTGCCGCTGGTGGGGGGCAAGGTGTCGGCGCTGTTTGCCGGCAAGGTCCGCGAGGCCCTGCTCGAGGACCACGCCTTCACGCTCGGCTATCTCAACCACGGCTGAGGCCTTGCCCTTGCGGCCGCTCCTGTCCTGATGCCGCCACCTGACGTCCGGCGGCAGGCTCATCTGCACAGCACGCCTGCCCCGGGCTTCATGGGCGACTGTCCCGGGGGGATCAGAAGGACAGCCCCGTACCGGCATTCATGCCGGCGGCGGGCCGCCGCGCAGGTAGCCGGTGACCATCGTGGTCAGCCCTTCCACGATGTCTTCCTCGCGCAGCAGCGCGCGCTCCTGGCTGATGAAGCGCACCAGCGTAAAGAGCACGCTGTTGTAGGTGATGAACAGCCGTGCCGGCAGGTCCTGCACCGGGTACTCGCCCATGTGTTTCAGGAAGTAGAGCCGGCCCATGTCCATGATGTGGCGCTCGATCACGTCGGCCACGCGGTCCACCGGCAGCCGGTGCCAGTTGCGCGCCAGCTCCAGGTAGAGCTCGTCGCTGTGCATGGTCACCAGCGTGACGCGGATCGACAGCCGCACCATCTCCTCCAGTTCCAGCTCCCGCGCGAGGCTCACCTGCTTGTCCATCATGCGCGTCAGGTCGTGCGCGAGCTTCTCCAGCAGCGCCGCGATCAGCGCGTCCTTGCCGTCGAAATACTGGTACAGCGAGCCGACGCTGACGCCGGCCAGCTCGGCGATCAGCGGGGTGGTGGTGCCGTCCAGGCCGTGGCGGCCGATGCAGCGGGCCGTGGCCTCGATCAGCGTGTCGACCATCTGGCGGGAGCGTTGCTGCTGGGGTTTCTTGCGCATGGGGGCTCCGGGGGCGTTGGGGTGGTCATTGCCGGCACTGGCGCTGAAGTTAAGGCGGGTCATTGCCGCCGCTGGCGTTGAAGCAGAGGCCTTGCCCCGCAGGCGCTCCCGGCGCCTGCGGGGTCCCCCTCATCCCTGAGGGGGAACGCGAATTGAATGCGAATGCATGTTCGCATTAGTGTCCGGGACATGCCAGTCCCCGAGGAATCCGCCATGACCGCCCATGCTTCCCTGCTGCCTTCGGGCCGCCCCGTGCCCACCCGTGTCCGCCCGTTCAGCAAGGCCGGCCGCCGCCTGCCGGCGTGGATGAAGCTGGCCGTCGGCCGCGAGATGGCGCCCAGCCGCGGCGAATGGGAAACCATGGTCGATGCGCTCTGGGACGGCGATGCGCCCATGGATGCGCTCTTGGAGTGGATGTTTGCCGGCGACAAGGCGCGCGAGCGCCGCGCGCTCTACGAGCAGGCGGTGAACCACGGCATTGCGAGTCTCGACAATCCGCCGAAACCGCTGCGCGATTTCTTCGCACTGGTCGAGGCCGAGCCGGCCTGGCTGGACCGCGCGTTGCTGGAGGAGGGCGTCAGCTTCATCCACCGCACGGGGCTCGCCGGCCCCTACATCCTGCGCGACCTCGCGTTGATGGGGGGCTATCTGCTCTCCGGTTTCAACAAGGCGCTGATCCTCACCGGTGCGCTGAACAAGGGCGCCTCGCAGCGCATTGCCGAAACCGGCAAGTGGTGGATCGACTGCACCGAGCATGGCGGCATGGAAAAACAGGCGCCCGGCTACCGCTCCACGCTGCATGTGCGCATGGTGCACGCCATGGTGCGCCGCCACCTGCCGAAAAATCCGGAGTGGAAAAACGAGGAATACGGCCTGCCGGTGAACCAGATCGACATGGTCGCCACCTACCTCGCCTTCGGGCCGGTGATGCTGGTCGGCATGCGTGCGCTCGGCATTCCGGTGCTGCCGCGCGATTCGCGTGCGGTGATGCACCTGTGGAAATACGCCGGCTGGCTGATGGGTGTGGAGGACAAGTGGCTGGTGGATGACGAGCGCGAGGGACTGGCGCTGCTGTACAAGACCTACATGACGCAGAGCCGTCCGGACTGGACCAGCAAGGAGCTGGGCCATGCGCTGTCGCTGGAGCCGCTGGAGCGCAAGCTGCCGGCGCTCGCCGACTGGCCGCGCCTGCACGAGCTGCGGCTCAAGCTGCTCTACCAGCAGCACCTGAGCGTGACCGCGCTGTTCTTCGGACGCGAGAAACGGCGCGAACTCGGCCTGCCGGAAAAGCTGCTGCCCTGGTTCCCGCTGCTCACCGCCGCGCCGCGCTTTGTCAGCTACACCGCAAAGTCGCTGCGTCCTGCCACCCGCCGCCAGCAGGAAAAGGAAGGCCGGGCTGCCCAGCTGGAAGCACTGTCCACCATGTTCGGCGACCGCGAGCACGCCATCATCCGTCCCGGCGAAAACCACCCGGCCCACGTCGGTTGAGTGGGCGAGGAGAAAACAACAAGATGAGCACGCTGCCGTATTTTTCTGAAGTGAACCGCACGCTCAGGCGCACGCTGCCCGGTCATCCCGGCCTGCCGGTGATCGGGCACAGCCTGGATTTCCTGCGCAATCCGGTCGACACCGGCCTCGCGTTCTACCGCGAGCTGGGGCCGGTGTACTGGGTGAATGCACTCGGCATGACCTTCGTGCAGATGACCGGTCCCGACGCCAACCAGTTCGTGTTCCGCAACCAGGGCGACATCTTTTCCAACAGCCAGGGCTGGGAGTTCTACATCGGCAAGTTTTTCCGTCGCGGCATCATGCTGCTCGACTTCGAGGAGCACCGGCATCACCGCGGCATCATGCAGGCAGCGTTCAAGAAGCCGGTGCTGGTGCAGTACCTCGCGCGCATGAACCCGGCCATCGAGCAGGGCATGGGCGGCTGGCGCAACGGCGACCATTTCCCGGTGCTGAAGAAGATCAAGCAGCTGACGCTGGACATGGCCACCGACGTATTCATGGGCGAGCAGCTGGGGCCCGAGGCCGACAAGGTGAACCGTGCCTTTGTCGACTGCGTGCGCGCCGGCACGGCGCTGGTGCGCTACCCGGTGCCGGGCGGGCGCTGGAAGAAGGGGCTGGACGGACGGCGCGTGCTCGAGGACTTTTTCCGGGCGCGCATCGCTCACAAGCGCGCCAACCCCGGCGAAGACCTGTTCTCGCGGCTGTGCCAGGCCGAGGACGAGCTGGGGCGCCGCTTCAGCGATGACGACGTCATCAACCACATGATCTTCCTGATGATGGCGGCGCACGACACCTCCACCATCACCTTGTGCTCGATTTTCTATTACCTGGCCAAACATCCCGAATGGCAGCAGCGCGTGCGTGACGAGGCCTTTGCGCTCGGCAAGCGCGATGTCGACCACGACGACCTGGCGAAGCTTGGGGTCATGGGGCTGGTGATGAAGGAGGCGCTGCGCCTGATTGCGCCGGTGCACGGCATTCCGCGCAAGACCGTGAAGGACTGCGAGTTCATGGGCCACCACATTCCTGCCGGCAGCTTCGTCACCGTGAGCCCGATGGTGTCGCACCACCTGCCGGACTGGTGGCAAAACCCGGAACGCTTCGACCCCGAACGCTTTTCCGAGGCGCGCATGGAGCACAAAAAGCACCCGTACATGTACGTGCCCTTCGGTGGTGGCGCGCACATGTGCATCGGCCTGCATTTCGCCGAGATGCAGGTGAAGGCCATCCTGCATCACGCGGTGCAGCATTTCCGCTGGAGCGTGCCGGCGGGTTACGAGATGCCGGTGGACTTCACCTCGCTGCCGGTGCCCGGCGACGGGCTGCCGGTCCGTCTCGAGCGCCTCTGAGGCCCGCACCCTCTCCCCGCCTGCGGGGAGGGGGCCGGGGTGTGGCGCTGTCGGCGCCAGCGCCCACCCGCTATGCTCGCGGCCTGTTCCTGCTGCCGGCCCCGTCCCATGTCTGTTGTTTCCCGTTGGCTGATCACCCCCGACTTCGCGCGCTATTTCGGTGTGCGCATCCTTACCATGGGCGGCTTCCAGATGCTGGCCGTGGCCGTGGGCTGGCAGCTCTACGACCTCACCGGCAGCATGATGGACCTGGGGCTGGTGGGGCTGGTCGGCTTCCTGCCCTCGCTGCTGTTCCTGCTACTCGCCGGCCATGTCGCCGACCGCTACAACCGCCGCACGATAGTCCAGCTCTGCAATGTGGCGCAGGCACTGGTGGCCGGTGCGCTTGCCCTCGGCAGTGCCCAGGGCTGGCTCACGCGCGAGGGCATTTTCCTGGCGAGTTTCCTGCTCGGCGCCAGCAAGGCCTTTTCCTCGCCGACGCTGGCCGCGATGTTGCCCGCGCTGGTGAAGACGGACGATCTCCCGCGCGCGGTCAGTGCCTCCAGTGCGGCCATGCAGGTGGCCATCATTGCCGGGCCGACGCTGGGCGGGCTGCTTTATCTCGGCGGTGCGGTGACGGTGTACGGCGTCACCGCCTGCTTTTATCTGGCCTCGGCGCTGCTGCTGGCGCTGATCCATTACCGGCCGCCGGTGCATGCCGACAGCGGGCCGCGCGATGACTCGGTGTTTGCCGGCCTGCGCTATGTCTGGCGGCAGCCGGTGCTGTTCGGCGCCATCTCGCTGGACCTGTTCGCGGTGCTGCTGGGGGGCGCCACGGCCATGCTGCCGGTGATTGCGAAAGACCTGCTGCAGACCGGTCCCGAGGGCCTCGGCCTGTTGCGCGCCGCGCCGGCGGCCGGTGCCTTGCTGGTGTCGTTCTGGCTGGCACACCGGCCCATCGAACGCCACACCGGGCGCGTGATGTTTGCCGGTGTTGCCGTGTTCGGCCTGGCCACGGTCGTGCTCGGCCTGTCGACATCGTTTGCGCTGTCACTGGCGGCGCTGCTGGTACTGGGCGGTGCCGACATGCTGAGCGTGGTCATCCGTTCCTCGCTGGTGCAGCTGGAAACGCCGGAGGCCATGCGCGGCCGCGTGAATGCGGTGAATTTTCTTTTTATCGGCGCCTCCAACCAGCTCGGGGAATTCCGTTCCGGTGCCAGTGCGGCGTTGATGGGGCTGGTGCCCTCCATCGTGCTCGGCGGCGTCGGCACGCTGCTGGTGGCGGGGCTGTGGATGTGGTGGTTCCCGGCGCTGGCGCGCCGCGACCGCCTTGTCGAAAAGGACGATGCCGGCCGCTGACGGCTGAGGGGCCCGGTCGTTGCCGGGCCGGGTGTCGGGACGAGGTGCGCGGGGAGGCCGCTTGCGGCGCGTCGCTACGGCGCCTCGAGGGCGCGCCGCAGCGGGTCGGTCTTGCTGTCCGGCTGGCGCT
>DAIRDY010000022.1:14072-16639 GCA_036795935.1 Moraxellaceae bacterium
TACGGCGCCTCGAGGGCGCGCCGCAGCGGGTCGGTCTTGCTGTCCGGCTGGCGCTGCTCCAGCACGTCGGGCGGGCCGATCAGGCGTTCGGTGGCGCGCACGGCCTCTTCTGCGGTCATGCCCTGTGCCTGCAGCGTCTGCTGCAGCACCTCGCGCTGCTGGCGCAGGCGTTCCAGCGTGTAGCCGGCGGCCTCCAGTTCACGGCGCAGTTCCGGCACGCGCTCGGCCAGCAGGGTCGACAACAGTTTGCGCCGTGCTTCGTCATGGGCCTCGCGCGTGGCCTGCCACTCGGCGTCCAGCGCGCGCTGGGCACGGAACAGCTCCTGCTGCTGCGCCTGATAGGTCTTCAGTTTTTCGCCATGCTCGCGCTCCAGCGCCGCCAGCGAGGGCTCGGCATTCATGCCCTGCTGCCAGCTGGCGAGGCGGGCGCGGATGTCATCCTCGGCCGGATCCTTCAGGCGCTTCATCCAGAAACCGTCGGCACGCTCCGGTGCCGGCTGCTGGCCGGCCAGTGCCAGCGGCGGGGCGATCACCGTGTTCCAGCTGACGGCGGCCACCGGGAACAGCGTGCCCTGCACGCTGGCCCGCCCCACCGCCATTGCCGCGGGGGTGAGCAGATAGCCGGCAGGCACGGCCAGTGGCGCGCCGACATAGACCAGTGCCCCGCCCGGCAGGCCTATGCCGGTACGGATCACGGTGGCCGTGCCGGCCTCGAGCACGGCCCAGGGATAGGCAAACCACCAGCCGAACACACGGCGTTCGACGCGCCGCTGCGCCGTGGCCAGCGAACTGCTCCAGTCGCGCCCGGTACCGCGCAGCGCGAACTCCATGATCATGTCCTCACGCGCAAAGCGCATGGCATCGCCGGTGTTCTTCACCATGCCGCGATAGTGTTTGCCCTGGCCGTAGCGTGCCAGGTCGTCGCCGGCGGCCACCCAGCCGGCCTTGGCCTGACGCGCCGGCGGCACATAGCCCGGCACGATCCAGATGTCGTACTGCGCGCCGTCGTGGCCGGTGATGCGGCCGTAGAGCAGCAGGCCCTTCTTCTGGCTGCCGTCCAGGAAGTAGTCGCCGGCCCGTGCCGGCAGGGCGGAGAGAGCCAGCAGCGTGGCCAGCAGCAGTGCGAGGAGTCGGTTCATGAGGGCGCACCGGCAGGGTGGAGTTGCCCTCATGCTAACCCGCTGCCGGCGCAGAGCGCTTGATCCGGATGCGGTTCCGGCCGTGATTGCCCCAGGGGTGCCGGCGCTGTTGTCCGACAATGGCGCTGACCAGTGGCGTTGACGTTGCTGGCCTGCGCCGCGAGCATGTGAACACTTGTTCACAAGAGGATGCCGCCATGGCCCCCGAGATGAATCTGCCGCTGGTGACCGACCGTGCCGCGCCGCCGCCGGCACCGCTGCTGCCGCGGGTGGTCGACCGCTCGCTGGCCGTGGCCCAGCTGGCCCTGGTCGGTGCCGGCGAGCTGACCCGGCTGATCGCCGAGACCCACGCCACCATCCGCCGTGCGCCGCTGCCCTGGCGGGCGGCCGACACCGCGCCGGCGGCGCAGGCGCCGCGGGCCTACCAGCTCGTCATGCAGACCTTCCTGCACCTTGCGCGGCTGGCCCGCGATGCCGTGGCTGCCCGCGACCATGGCCCGGCCGGCCGCGGCTGGGGCCTCGTGCAGAGCGCGCTCAACGGCGTCACCGGCGACACCCTCGCCGCCTGGGACAACAGCCTCGACCACGGCCTCGTGCTCTGCAACGAGTTCGGCGAGGTCATCAGCACCGAAGACTGGCAGCAGGGCAGCCGGCGCGGCCTCGTGCTCTTCGTGCACGGCCTCTGCCTGTCCGAGCGCGAATGGCAGACCTTCGAGCATTCCGGCTTCGTGCGCGAACTGCGCGAGGACGGCCACGGCGTGGCCTGGCTGCGCTACAACACCGGCCGCCCCGTCCACGCGAACGGCGCCGCGCTGGCCGCGCTGCTGGCCACGCTGCCCGAGGGCCGGCACACGCGGCTGACGCTGGTCGGCCACAGCATGGGCGGCCTCGTGATCCGCGCTGCCAGCCACCATGCCGCCGCGCAGGGCCAGGGCTGGCTGGCCCGCCTGCAGGGCGCCGCCTATCTCGGCACGCCGCACCAGGGCGCGCCGCTGGAGCGCCTCGGCCACGGCGCCAACAGCCTGCTCGCGCTCACGCCCTACACCAAGCCGCTGATGAAGATCGGCAACCTGCGCAGCGCCGGCATCATGGACCTGCGTCACGGCCGCGTGACGCCGCCCGACGCGGCGCCGCATGCGCCGCTGCCGGAACGCACGCGTCACCTGCTGGTGGCCGGGCATCTCGGGCGTGGCGAAAAGCGGCACTGGCTGGGCGACGGCCTGGTGCCGGTGCGCAGCGCGCTCGGCCAGCATGTCGACCTGGCCCGCGCCCTGGGCGGCAAGCAGGTGACGCGTGTCGAGTTCGCCGCGCTTGGCCACATGGCCATGCTGGGCGATGCACGCGTCTATGCCGCGCTGCGCGAGTGGCTGCGGCGCTGAGTTGCGCATATCAAGGAAACAAAAAAGCCCGCGATGACGCGGGCTTTTT
>DAIRDY010000023.1:0-16548 GCA_036795935.1 Moraxellaceae bacterium
GCCATGCCGACTGGCAGGAGGCCGGGCTGCAGGATGCCGGCAGCACCGCCGGCGAGACGGCCGGAAAATGAAAACGCCCCGCCAAGACGCGGGGCTTTTTCATGCCGGCTGCGGGCATTACGAATTGCCCCGACGCTAGTCTCGGGGTCCAATCGGCATCTTTGCCCTTGCGCAGGATGCCGACATGGACAACCTCTACCAGCCGCCCGCCGCCGACCTCAGCCTGCCGGCCGCCCTCAGTGACGAGCCTCCGTTCTTCATCAGCGCGCCGCACAAGGTGGTCGCGCTGTTCCTGCTCACCTTCGGTTTCTATTCGGTGTACTGGTTCTACCGGCACTGGCGCGCACAGGAGCAGGAAACACCGGAGATCTGGCCTGCCATGCGCTCGGTGTTCAACCTCTTCTTTACGCATGCGCTGTTCCGCCGTATTGCCGACAAGCATGCCGCCGCCGGGCTCGGCCGCTGGGATTACAGCGGCATGGCCTGGTTCTATGTCGCGATGTGCGTGTTCTCCAATGTTGTTGACCGCATTTTCAGTGACAACAGCTTCGCCAGCCTTGCTTCCATCTTCATTGTGATGAGCGCCGTCATCCCGCTGCAGGCAGCGCAGGCCTATGCCAACCGCGCCAGCGGCGACCCGGAGGGCCAGAGCAACAGTGGCTTCACGCTGGCCAACTGGTTGTGGGCCACCCTAGGCATCGTCCTCTGGATCTTCGTGCTGATCGGCGCGCTCATGGGCTGAGCATCCGCACGCGACTCAGCTTCCCGACCTCACTTTCCCGATTTCCCTCGGCGGCCGCCATGGCCGCCCTCATCCCGCAACGGAGCCTGCCCCATGACCCTGTGCCAACTGGCCACCACCCTACTGCTGGCCTGCACCACGCTCACTGCCGCTGCCCGCGCCGACACCAACCCCTCGCCGCAACAGCAGGCGCTACAGGCCGCCTGGGCCGCCGCCGGCGAGGCCCTGCAACAGGGCGACATCACGCTCGGCAAGGAGGCCCGGCTGACGCTGCCGGAGCACACCGGCTTCATCCCGGCCCGGGAATCCGCGGCGCTGCTCAGCGCCATGGGCAACACCCCCGGCGACAGCCTGCTCGGCATGATCGTGCCGCTCGGCGAAGCCGGCTGGATGCTGGTCGCCTCCTGGCATGACACCGGCTATATCAAGGACGAAGACGCCCGCAACTGGGATGTCGACGACATGCTGGCCTCGCTGCGCGAGGGCACCGAAGCCGGCAATGCGCACCGGCGCCAGTTGGGTGTTCCCGAAATGGAAATTGTCGGCTGGGTGCAGAAGCCGAGCTATGACAGCGCCAGCAACCGTCTCGTCTGGGCGCTGCAGTCGCGGGACAAGGGCCGGCCCGACAGCCCGGAGAATGGCATCAACTACAACACCTACGCACTCGGCCGCAGCGGTTACATCAGCATGAACCTGGTCACGGAAATGCAGTTCATCGAGGCGGAAAAAGCCGTGGCCCACGACCTGCTGGACCGCCTCGAATTCAACGATGGCCACCGTTACGCCGACTTCAACCCGGCCACCGACAAGGTGGCGGAATATGGCCTCGCGGCGCTGGTCGGCGGTGTCGCCGCGAAGAAGGCCGGCCTGTTTGCCGTGATCGCGGCTTTCCTCGCCAAGTTCGCCAAGTTCTTCGTGATCGGCGCCGTGGCGCTGTTCGCGCTGCTGCGCAAGATGGCGGGCAAGAAAGACGCCGCCTGATGCCTGCGCAGCGCCAGCCACGCTCCTGACCTGCACATGAAAGCGCCCTGCAAAAGCAGGGCGCTTTCATGACATGCGCGAACTTTCGGGAGTTCCTCCTCCCGCCATGCCCGTTTCAATCGCCACGTTCACATCAGCAAGGTATCGCCATGGAAAACCTCTACCAAACCCCTGCTGCCGATCTTGAGCTGCCGACCAGCCAAGAGGCAGCCGCGTTCTTTGTCACTTCGCCACTGAAACTTGCGATTCTCTATGTCGCCACTTTCAGCTGGTATTCGCTGTACTGGTTCTACAAGCACTGGAAAACACTGCAACCCCGACTGGAGGAAGAAATCACACCCTGGGCGCGTGCCCTCTTTTACTGGTTCTTCGTACACGCCCTGTTTGACCAAATTGCTGAAAAGCAAAAGGCGGCAGGCCAGCCGCGCTGGCATTACTCTGGCCTTGCCACGCTGATAATCGTTGCCGACATACTGCGCCGCGTGCTTGATAGGGTGGCCGACAAAATTGACATCGAGAGTGGCGACAACACGACCTTGTTTTTTGGAGTGGGGGCCGGGATTCTGGTGTTCATCCTGCTGCCGCTCTGGCCCCTGCTGGCGGCACAACACAGGGCCAATGCCCTCGCCGGAGACCCTGCCGGCAGCAGCAACAGCCATTTCTCAATCGCCAACATATTCTTCACCCTCATTGGCATCACTGCTTGGGGCTTCTTGGGCTGGACCGTGTTCCTGTCGTGATGTCGTGCGACACGGCTGGCGCAGCGCTACAATCGCCGGCCACCCCACGGAGCCCGTCATGAGCCGCCTGCGTCCGGAACAGATCACTGCCGCCTCCGCCTTTGCCGAGGCCACGCTGGCCGCGCTGCCCTCCGCTGATGCCGTGACCCGGGTCAGTGCCTGCGCGCGCATGGCCGGCAGCTTCCTGTTCCGCAACTTTGCCCACGCACTGAACCAGCCGGCGCCGGGCAGCGTGCTGCCGCTGCCGGTAGCCGGCGAGCGCGGGCCGCGTCTGATCGGCCTGCTGCAAAGCGCCCTCGCCCGCCTCGGCCTCGCGGTCGATGCCGGCCGGGCAGAGCTGGAACATGACAGCCTGGCCACGCCGGCGATCGGCTTTCTTGCGTCGCAGGCACAGCTGGAGCCGGCGTTTGCCGCCATCCGCCAGCAGCAGGGCCTGAGCCTTGAAGAGGCCGCCGATGCCGCCGCGGTGGCGGTGGCCATGCTGATCAAGCAGGGCGAACGTGCGCTGCCGGCACAGGCGGCTTTCGCGGTGGCGGTCTATGCCTTCATCGAGGGCAGCAAGACGGTGCCCGCCCCCTGAGGAAGCTCTGAAAAACCGTGAATGAAAAAGGCCCTGCAGTTGGTGAAAACTGCAGGGCCTTTTTCATTGGCGAGGCCGTCCCATGGTCTCGCTGAAGAATGCCTTTCAGCAGGCGGTTAACGGTCAGTCTCGATACGGATGATGCGCACCGAGGCGTCGACCTCGCTGCGCTCCATGTAGGCCAGCGCCCCCGGTGTGGCAGCAATCACGCCCTTGAGCGCCGCCGCCGGCACTTCGCGCGGCGGCTTCACGCGCCCGGAAAAAATCGCACGCGCCCAGTATTTCTCGACCTGTGCCGGATCGCGCCCCAGCACTTCCGCGTAGAAGCGCGACTGGTTCTGCTTTTCATGCAGCACCTGCGTCGGCGTGCCATCCGGCAGGCGCTCCGACTGCCCAAGGAAGATACGGCTCACCACGCCCTGCGGCAGGGCCTCGACACGCAGGCCCGGATGCCCCACCAGCACCAGTTCGGCGCGGGCCGCACCGGCCAGCAGCAACACCGGCAACAACAGGCCACGCAACATCACCTCAGAAAACGATGTCATAGGCCACCCGCAGCAGTTGGGAGTTTCCGGTGTAGTCGAAGCTGTCATCGTCATGGACGCTGTACTGCAGCTTGACGTCGCTTTTCTTGTTGATGTCGTAACGCAGCGTCGCCGAGCTGCTGCTGAAGCGGAAATACTCGAAGGCAGGATCAGTGGAGTTGTCGCGATACCAAGCGTAATTCAGAAAGGCCGTCCAGTTGTCCGCAAAGCGGTAGCCACCACCGATGCTGAACGAGGGCGAGTCGACGCTGTAGCCGTCCGCCGTGAACTTGCGGGTGAGGAAGCCGACTTCGCTCAGGAAGAACAGTGCACCGAAATCGCCGTTGACCGCCAGGCTGGTGGTGCGGATGTCTTCCGGCGTGGTGATGCCGGCGGCCGTGTCGGTGGATTCGCCGTCGGCCATCACATGCCCGAGGCGCACCGTGAGCCAGTCACGCTGCCACTCGAGGTCAGCGCCGGCGATGTGCTTCCAGCGCACGTCGATGCGGTCCACGGAGAAAGTTTCGTAATAGCCGGAGTCCTTCACCTTCTCGTTGCCGCCGAACACGCGCAGCGTGAGTTCGCCGTCCGCCAGCGTGTCGCGGAAGCGCAGGCTGCCGCCGTTGTAGTTGTTGACCTCCCAGCCATAGACCTCCCCGGGCGGCGTGATCCAGGGATAGGCAAAGCCGACATCATGGAAATCGGAGTAGTAGTAGATGGGCAGGCGCATGCGGCCGAGCGACAGGCTGACGCGGTCGCTCAGCTGGTAGCTGGCAAATGCCCACTCCAGCGCCGGTTTCGGGTCGCTGCCACGACTGATGAGCTGCACGGTGAAATCGAGGTCGCGCAGCGGCGCATAGTTGAACTGCACGCCGGCCTTGCTGTCCGGTGCCGCGCTGACGGAGCGCCCCTCGTAGATGCCGTTGTAGGTCCAGTTGGTGACCGTGCACGGGCAGTCGATGTCGGGGTTGTAGGCGAGCGGCTGGTCGCGCTCGCCATCAAGATTGACGCCGAGGACCAGAGACGCAAAACCGGTGATTTTGAGCGGAGAGGCATTCCCGGCCTCGGCAGCGAGACCGGGACTGGCACCGGCAGCAAGCAGCAGGGCCAGCAACGGGCGGGACAAGGGCATCAGGAAACTCCCGGCCGGCAGCCATCCTTCCCGGGCAGCACGACCTGTCTGGCCCCTGGGGACGGGGCACGGCGCCGCCCGCACCGGGCTGGTGGGGCTTGGCGGGTGACACATCCCTGTCCGCTGCCGGCACGCCGGCAGTGGTGTCCCGCAGTTGTAGAAGCCCCGGGCGGACGCGGCAAGACGACAGCCCGCCGTCCGGCGGCGCCATGCGCCATCCGCCCCGAAGGCCGGCAGTGCCCGCGCCCGGCCCAAGAAAAAGCCCCCGCAACTGCGGGGGCTTTTGTTTTGCGCGGCCGTGACGGGTCAGTTGCCCCAGTGCCACTGCTGGTTGGCGCCGCCGTGATAGCTCCACTGGCCGACGCGGCTGCCGGCACTGGTGCCATAGGCATCGACCGCGATGTTGCCGTCGTGACGGTTGCGCAGCGACGTGCCATGCCAGTCGAAGCGCAGGTTGTCGCTTTGCACGCAGTCCCAGAGCACGATCTCGCCGCCGTTCCAGGCCTGGCCGCGGTTGTCCAGGCACTTGTTGCTGCCGAGCGCGCTGCGCAGGAAACCGTTGGCCGCGTCGTAATGCCATTTCTGCGCAGGCGTGCCGTTGCAGCTCCAGAGCTGGATCACCGTGCCGTTGGCCGTGCCGCTGCTCTTCACGTCGAGGCAGAGCCCGCTGCGGCCGTCACGCAGCTCGCGGTACACCGGCGCGGCATTGACCACGCCCTGGCTCCACTGGCCCTCGACGGCGAGGTCGTTGTGGTTCAGCCAGACATGCGTCTCCGGCCCTTTCGCGGCCTTCAGCCGCTGGTTGTCGAGACTGTTGGTGGGCACCGCGAAGACATAACCGTTGCCGACCGCGGCACAGGCCGCCGCACCGCCCTGCCAGCTGCCGCGCTGCTGCGTGACATACCAGTTGCCGGTGCCGGCCTGCCGGCAGGCATAGGCATGCACATTCGCGCAGTTGGCATCGTCCCAGCGCCCGTTGCCCCACTGCACGGCACAGTGCTGGTTGCCGCCATGGTTGTTCGGTTCGTTGACGTCCCAGCTCCACACCGCGGCCGCGAGACGGCCGTCGTCATGCGTGAGGTTGTCGAGGTTGACGATGTTGCCGCCTTCGCGGAAGGCCTGCGCGATGTCCGCCGCCCCCAGATGGTTGACCGCGCCATTGAAGAAACCGCTGACGGTGCCGATGGCGGTGCGGTCTTCCCAGATGCGGTTGATGTTGCCGAGGCCGGTGAACGCCAGCGCCGCGAGGCCGGCATGACCGGAACAGCCGCCATCCTTCCACAACACCACCTGCTTGCCGGCCTGCAGCACCTGGGCCTTGGTCAGCGTGTCGGGAATGCTGCGGCAGCCGCCGCTGGCGTAGATCTTTCCGCCCAGCTTGTCGTTGAGGATGTTGAGCAGCTGCGCATGGCGCCCATCGGTGTGGTCCTCGATGTAGAGGATGACGACCTCGTTGCGGTTTTCCGCGCGGTCGAGCCAGGCACGCACTTCCTGCAGGCCGTCCTTCACGAAGCGGTCGGTCAGGCTGCAGCCGAGATGCCAGCTGCCCATGCTGGCGCCGATGCCGGAATGGCAGAGCAGCAGGTCGTCGCCCCACTGCCAGGGCCAGCCGTGGGTATGCGCCGTCCAGTGCGCATCCAGCTCGATGAAGCGCGCGCCGAGGCGCAGCTGGTCGTAAATGGAATGCTTCTGCTGCGGATCGAGATAACTGTCGAGGTCGCGGTAGACCTGCGCGTTGTAGCTGTTGTGTGAGCCGAGAATGTTGTTGTCGATCATCGGCGCCGACTGGTCGAGCAGGCGCTGGCGCGCCAGCGCCTTGCCGGCCCAGCTGTTGTTGAAATCGTCGATGCGGTCGGCCGATGCCGTGGCCGCCAGCACGAGGCCGAGCAGGCCGGCCAGCCAGTGTGCCGTTCTTGATCCTGTTGCCATTTTCGCGTCCCTTTTCTTGTTGTCAGCGCAGCGCATGCTCGCCAGCCGGAGGCGGCGTGGCGAGTCTGCCGGTCGGCGGCGACGGGTTTTGCCGCATCGGTGATGCCGCATGACCGCCAACTTGCAGCGCAGACCGCACGCTAGGCGCCCTGCCGCCACGACTCAGTGGCGCGGCAGCCTAGTCGGCGGCAGCAGGGCTCAGGACGATGGACGGAAAAAGCCGGGAGGGGCTCGCCTCGGCAAGCGCTGCAGGCAAGACGGGCCGTCAGCCCGCGGGCGGCTCGTGCCAGAGCGTGCCCCGCAGGCGGTCCTGCAAGGGGAACACGATGTTGAAGTTGTGCGTCTGCATCAGCGTGCGCCGGTGATGCCGCTCGTGGTGCGCGCGCATCTGGCGGATGCCCGGCAGGCGCGCCAGCGGGTGCCCGGGCGGCAGGTGCTCGCAGGCATGGAAAAACTCGTAACCGAGATACCCGGCCAGCAAGGCCGCCGCAAACAGCGCGCCGGCATTCGCCGACACCAGCTGGCCCAGCAGCCACCAGGCCGGCAATACCAGCAGCAGGCTGTAGACCACAATCAGCCAGGCCGGGAAGAAAATCACCCGCCAGTCGCGTGCCTGCTCCCAGGCCATGCGGCCTTCCACAAAGAAGCTGTGATGGTCGCCGGTGTGGCGCTGGTAGAAGAGCCGGCCCCAGGGCCGCTTTTTGTGCCCCAGCTCCAGGTGGACGGTGTACTCGCCCCAGTTGAAGAAGAGGATGGCCAGCGGCACCGCCAGCCATTCCCACCAGGCCACGGCCGACAGGGGCGCAAGCAGCCAGGCCATCAGCAGCAGGCCGGCACCGAACACGAAGCCGCCATGCAGCCAGGCGTTGTACAGCGGGTGGATGGCCGCGCGGTAGCGGGCGCGGAAGGCATCGACATCGTGTTCCATGGCGGCACAGGCTCCGGAGGACGGCCCCTTGGGGCATGACCCGATGATAGGCCGGCCGCAGACGCTGTCCTGACAATCGGCGCCAGCGCAGCCGGCCATCGGCGCCAGGCGCATGCTGTGCACTGGCATTCCCGGGCGCGCTGCGCCAGCCTGCTGACAGCCCTTGCCGACATGACTCCCCATCGAACTACCGGAGGCCGCCATGCGCCATGACACCGACACCGTGGCCAGCCACTGCCCGTATTGCGGCGAAGCCGTCACCCTGGTCATCGACTGTTCGGAACCCGAGCAGCAGTACATCGAGGACTGCGAGGTCTGCTGCCGGCCGATGATCGTCACCGTCTGCGTGCCCGAGGAGGGCCCGCCCGAGGTCTGGCTCTGCGACGAAAACGCTGCCGGCGGCCCGCCATGAACGGCCATCGAACGCTTTCGCGGTAGCCCGGCGGCCCGGATTGGGCTACAACCGGCCGGCACAGATAAAACCCGTCAGCCACAGACAAGGAGCTCCCATGACTGCCCAGAGCGATTACCTCTCGCCGCTGGCCGCCCTCGCCCGCCAGGTGGCCAAGGCCCCCGACAGCGTCTGCTTCGTCCAGCCCACCGGCGGCGGCGCCCTGCGCGAATACAGCTGGCGCCAGATCCAGGACGAGGCACGGCGCATGGCCGGCCACCTGGCCAGCCTGAACCTGCCTGCCGGCAGCCACATCGCCCTGCTTTCCAAGAACTGCGCCGAATGGATCCTCTGCGACCTCGCCATCTGGATGGCCGGCCATGTCAGCGTGCCGCTGTACCCGACGCTGGCCGCCAGCACGGTGAGCCAGATCCTCGCGCACAGCGAGGCCAGGCTGCTGTTCGTGGGCAAGCTCGACGACTGGGAGCACATGAAGGCCGGCGTGCCCGCCGACCTGCCCGGCATTGCCTTCTCGCTGGCGCCGGCCGACGCGCGCGAGCGCTATCCGGTGTGGACCGACCTTGTCGCCGCCGCGCAGCCGATTGCGGCCGAAGCCGAACTCGCGCCCGAACAGCTGGCCACCATCATCTACACCTCCGGCACCACCGGTGCGCCCAAGGGCGTGATGCACGACTTCTCGCACATGGCGGTGATCGGCGTGCGCGCCGGCCAGATCTACGGCATGTCCGACAACGACCGCCTGATCTCCTACCTGCCGCTGTCGCATGTGGCCGAACGCTGCGCGGTGGAACTGGCCATGCTCTACAACGGCATGAAGGTGTTCTTCGCCGAATCGCTGGACACCTTTGCCGCCGACATCCAGCGTGCACGGCCGACGGTGTTTTTTGCCGTGCCGCGCATCTGGACCAAGTTCTACCAGAAGGTCTGCGAAAAGATGCCGCCGAAGAAGCTGCGCGTGCTGCTCGCGATTCCGCTCCTGGGTGGCGTGGTGCGACGCAAGCTGCTCGCGGCGCTCGGCCTCGACGACTGCCGCCTCGCGCTGTCCGGCGCCGCCGCGCTGTCGCCGGAAATCATCGGCTGGTACAACAAGCTCGGCATCGAGATCCTCGAGGTCTACGGCATGACCGAGAACATGGCCTGGTCGCATACCACGCGCATGGGCGACCAGCGCATCGGCTATGTCGGCAAGCCCAACCCCGGCGTCGAGTGCCGCATCGCCGACAACGGCGAAATCCTGGTGAAGAGCCCGGGCAGCATGCTCGGCTACTACAAGGAGCCGCAGATGAGTGCCGATGCCTTCCTCGACGGCGTCTGGCTGCGCACCGGCGACAAGGGCGAGATCGACCGCGAAGGCCGGCTGCGCATCACCGGCCGCATCAAGGAAATCTTCAAGACCAGCAAGGGCAAGTACGTGGCGCCGGCGCCCATCGAGGGCCTGCTGGCCGGCCAGCGCGGCATCGAGCTGGTGAGCGTGGTCGGCGACAACATGCCGCAGCCCATCGCGCTGGTGAACCTGACGCCGGAAGAGAAAGCCCGCCTCGGCCAGGGCCACGAACGCGAACACTTCACGCACGAGCTTGAGCACCTGCGCACGCAGGTCAATGCCCAGGTCGACCCGCACGAGCAGCTGGCCTGCATCGTTGTCGTGCAGGAGCCGTGGACGGTGGAGAACGGCCTCATCACGCCGACGCTGAAGATCAAGCGCAACGAGCTGGAGAAGCATTACGCGGCACGGCTCGCCGAGTGGCAGAACGGCCGCGGCGTGGTCTGGGAGTGAGTCCGCCCTGCAGGCTGCGCGCGCAGCCTGCAGGCACCGCCCGGAGGCCGGGCAAGAAAAAAGGGGCTGCCGGTGGCAGCCCCTTTTGTATTGGCGGCGAGGTATCAGCCGAGCTTGGCCTTGACCGCATCCAGCACTTCCATGAGCTCACGCGCGCGCGCCGGCTTGGTCAGTGCGAAGGTGTTGGGGATCAGCGTCTTGTCGGGCGAGGCATAGGCCACGACCGCCTTCGGCTTCATTTCCTTGATGCCCTTGTGGCCGTTGTTGTCGGTATCGACGATGACCACATCGGCTTCGGGGCCGTCGGCATAGGCCCAGGTGGCATTCGCGCCCTTGCTGATGATGCCGAGCAGGGACTTGATGAGCGCCACATCGCGCTCATCCATGGCAGAACAGGTGATGGAATACTTGGTCGACATCGCTTCTCTTCCTTAAACCGGGCGGGACCAGAACTGACGCACAGCAAGCTGCCTTGCGGGCACAGTCGTCGGCCTGACAACCGTACGGCCCGGCGCCAAAACACGGCTGCATTTTGCATGGGCCGCAGCGACAGCCGCAACCGCGAAATCGCCGGCGAGCCGTCATTTAGGCCCGTTCACCGCCTCAATCCGGCGCGGCGACGAACGGTGCGTGCACCACTGTTGCGCCGCCGGCCGCCTGGCCTCGGCCACCGGCACGCCGCCACCGCTCTCCCTCATGGCTGGCACGGCTTTCGCATTTGTCCGGGAGTGCAGGATGCCCGCGTGCCAGGACGGCGTTTCCCCTGCCCCGATGTTCCCGAGGAGAATGCGATGTCCCTCTCGTCACGCCAGATCAGCAGCGCCGCCTTTGGCCAGCTGTCGCGCCTGTTCATGGCCATGAAGCGCCACGGCCGCATCATCGACGTGATCTGGTTCCAGCACAGCGCGGAATACGCGCGCGCCGTGGTCGAGGCCGCTGCCGGCACCGACGACCCCGCCATCCACGAAATCCTGCTCGCGGTGCGCAGCGCCTTTGCCGAGCATCTGGCACCGGCCGCGGTGACGCCGCTCAGCGTGGCCCGCAGTGCAGCCCCGCCGGCCGCAGACATGGCGCCGGAAAGCCTGGTCGCCACGCGCCCGGAGGTCGACCCGCGCCGCTATGTCGGCGGCCTGCGCTGAGGACGCTGCGAACGCTTGCACAACACAATCCTGCCAACTGTGCACTGGCCCGGAGGCCGCTCCGGGCTAGTATCAGGACTCCCCGCGTAACACCCCGCACAAGGAGAGCCCCATGCGCACAGTCTGGCAGCGCACCCTGACCTTCGTTTTCGCCACCATGCTCGGCGGCCTCGGCTTGAGCGCGCAGGCCGAGGTGAAAACCCGCGAACTCAGCTACACGGCCGCCGACGGCACCACGATGAAGGGCTATTTCGCCTGGGACGACAGCATCCGGCAGAAGCGCCCCGGCGTGCTGGTGGTGCATGAGTGGTGGGGCCTCAACGACTACGCCCGCCGCCGCGCCCGCGAACTGGCCGCGCTCGGCTATCCGGCCATGGCCGTCGACATGTATGGCGAGGGCAAGACCGCCGACAACCCCAAGGATGCCGGCCACCTGATGCACTCGGTGATTGACGATCCCGCACGCCAGCATGCCCGCTCGCTGGCCGGACTCGCCATGCTGCGCGCGCAGCCGGAAGTCGACGGCAAGCGCATTGCCGCCATCGGCTACTGCTTCGGCGGCAAGACCGTGCTCGACATGGCCCGCCAGGGCGTCGACATCGCCGGCGTGGTCAGCTTCCACGGCGCGCTGGCCACGGCCACCCGCGCGCAGAAAGGCAAGGTGAGGGCGCGCGTGCTGGTGCTGAACGGCGCCGCCGACAGCTTCATCCCGCAAAGCGACATCGACGCCTTCCAGCAGGAAATGAAGAACGCCGGCGCCGACTTCCAGTTCGTCAACTACCCCGGCGCCAAGCATGTGTTCACCAACAGCGACGCCGAGCGCCTGGCCGCCGAACACGGCATGGACATCGCCTACGACCCGGCGGCGGACAAGGACTCCTGGGAACGCATGCAGGAGTTCTTCGGCGAGATCTTCGCGCCACGCCGCGCCGGCGGCGGCAAGGGCTACTGAGGCCGCCCGGCCATCCGCACAGGGGAGCCCAGGCTCCCCTTTTTCTTGCCGGCAAAAACGGCCGGGGCAGCGCTGCCACGCCGGCAAGCTGCTAGCATCGCGGCACGGATTCCGGAGCCCCCCATGGCCAAACGCATGCACCCCAAGGCAGCCGCGCTGCTTGACGCCCACGTCGCCTTCATCACCGCCCAGCTCACCGGCAAGGGGCTGGAAGCCCTGCTCGCCGCCGAGGTCGACCAGCTGCTGGCCGACGCCGAAGGCATACGCCTCAACGAGGCGGTGACGCGCGACATGATCAAGGACACGGTGCGCGGCTATGCCGTGGAGCTGGAACTGTCGGGCGCGATTCCGGAGCTGGTCGGCGACATCGCACGCGCGCTCTACGCCAACCCGGTGCATGACTTCACCACGCTGGGCGACCTGCTGCCCGACCACCTGTTCGGCGAGTTCCTCGACAAGGTGCTGGAGCTGCGCGAATTGCGCGAACGCGTCATCCACGAAGCCGTGGCGAACCCGGTCTACGCCGCGCTCGCCTCCGACGTGCTGATCGAGGGCCTGCGCGGCTATGCGCGCCAGGGCCGCGAGCTGGCGCGCCGCGTGCCCGGTGCCGAACGCGCACGGCGCCTCGGCGAACGCCTGCTGGGCGGCGCCCTGCCGGCACTCGAGGAAACGCTGGAGGAAGGCATCCGCCAGTACGCGCAGCGCACGCTGGAGGCGCTGCTGCACCGCAGCGAGCACTTCCTGCGCGGCTTTGACGAGGAGCGGCTGCGCACCATGGCCTGGGAGGTGTGGGAAGTGCTGCGCGAGAAGCGCGTGGCAGAATTGCGCCGGGGCCTGACCAGCCTTGATGTCGAGGAATTCTTCGTCATCGGTTACGAGACCTGGCGCGAGCTGCGCAACACGCCGTTCTATGCGGCGCTGATCGACGGCGGCATCGACGCCTTCTTCGACAAGTATGGCGAGACCAGCCTGCGCGAACTGCTGGATGAAATGGGCATCGACCGCGACATGATCCTGCGCGACGCCATGCGCTTTGCGCCGCCGGTACTGGCCATGCTGAAGCGGAAAAAGCTGCTTGAGCCCTTCCTGCGACGCAACCTGGAAAGCTTCTACCACTCGGCCGCCGTCACCCGCATCCTCGACGGCGAACACGCCTGACGCGGCGCGCGGCCAGCGCTTACGGCGCGAAGCGGGCCGCCAGGTTGGCCAGCGCCACGCCCGACTCCGCCTGCACCCGCTTCCACATGAACAGGTTGTTGGCCAGCCGCAACAGGCGCGGCGCCAGCACGTATTCCAGCGTGCGCGTGAAGCGCGTGCCGGCGCCCTGGCCGGCAAAGTCATAGGTCAGGCGCACCGTGCTGCCGTCCTGCATGTAGGCCGAGGCGCGCCAGCGCTCGCCGGGACGGCTCTCCTCCACCAGCCAGGTCAGGTGACGCACGAAGCCGGCCGAGCGCACGTCTTCCTCGAAACGCCGACCCGCCACCAGCGATTCATCGCCGATCTCCTGCGCACCGAGCGAGGCCGGGTGCCATTCCTTCCAGCGCACCGGACGGGTGACATAGTCATAGACGGCGGCCGGTGCCGCGGCGATGTCGACAGAAAGCGTGATGATGGTCATGAAGGGTCCCGGGGCTTGTCACGCCGGCGAGCCTAATGCAGCCTGCGCAGGCGCCACAACCGGTGCCGCGCGGAATCTGGCCCCGATCGACAGTTTCGCGGCCCCGGTCGCCATGGCCGGCCTTCTGAACGCCGCTTAGTGTCGGCACGGTCCCGAAGCCGCCTGCGGCATATGGCGCAATGCGCGCTCGCCGTCACGGCCTCCTCACGCCCTCCGGAGTCTGCATGCCCTCCCTCGTCACCCGCGTCATCAAGGCCGGTTCGCGCCTGACCATCAAGCACAACCCGAAATCGCAGGACGCGCTGGTGCGTCACCTGCGCCTGACCATGGGCAATCCGCCGGTGCCGCCGGTGCTGCCGCGCGGCGCCCGTGTCGAGAAGTTCAGTGCCGACGGCGTGCGCGGCGACTGGATAAAGGTGAAGAACGCGCAGGAAGTGATTCTCTACCTGCATGGCGGTGGCTATGTCTGCGGCACGCCGCGCACCTACCACAATTTCTGCAGCCGCATTGCGGTGGAAATCGGTGCCGAGGTTTGCCTGCCGGTGTACCGCCTCGCCCCCGAGCATCCCTTCCCGGCGGCCATCGAGGACGCCGTAGCCGCTTATGAAATGCTGCTCGCGCAGGGCTGGC
The DNA here is from genome assembly GCA_036795935.1 of Moraxellaceae bacterium. Lineage (GTDB taxonomy): Bacteria > Pseudomonadota > Gammaproteobacteria > Pseudomonadales > Moraxellaceae > UBA2031. The sequence continues at coordinate 14,085 of DAIRDY010000023.1, forward strand.
AGCCGCGCCAGATCAGCATCATGGGCGACTCCGCCGGCGGCGGCCTGACCCTGGGCACGCTGCTCGCGCTGCGCGACGCCGGCCGGCCGATGCCGAAATGTGCCGTCGTGCTCTCGCCCTATGCCGACCTCACGCTCTCGCCCGCCAGCCGCCGCCTGAACGACCAGTCCGACGCCATGCTCTCCTACCGCATGATGGAGGTCGGCCAGTGCGCGTATGTGCAGGACGAGGACTACGAGCACCCCTACGCCTCGCCGGTGTTCGGCGACTTCAGCGGCCTGCCGCGCCTGATGATCACGGTCTGCGAAGAGGAAATCCTGCGCGACGACGCCTATCGCGTGGCGGAAAAGGCGCGCGCCGCCGGCATCGAGGTGGCCATGCTGTCGCGTCCGGACACGCTGCATGTATGGCCCATCTTCGTGCCGCTGATGCCGGAGGCGCGCGAGGATCTGCCCAAGATCGCGCGCTTCATCCAGTCCTCGGGGCGCTAGGGATTGCGCGCAAAAGAAAAGCGGCCCGCAGGCCGCTTTTCCGGTGCACGGTGCCGGCTCAGGCCAGCGCCGCCTTGCCCACGGCCGCAAAACCGAAATGCTTGATCAGCTTGTCCTGGATGACCTTGCGCACGGCGCGCATCTCCAGCTCGGAATGCTTGCCGATGCGGTTCAGCACGATGCGGTGCAGGTGCAGCATGGGCTGCGACTGCTTGAACTCGCGCAGGTCGCCCTTGGCCAGCACCGGCAGGAAGGGCACGTCGGCACCGAGCTTGGTCTGGATGAAGTTGAGGCCGACGGCCAGCGGCATGGCGCGCTGGCGGCCACCGCTCATGGGCACCAGCAACTGCAGGTTGCCCTGGGTGTCGGGCGTGATGAACAGGCTGGTCTTCACCACCGACTCTTCGAGGATGTTGTTGAAGGTGTCGTGGAAGGCGTGCGGATTGGGCAGGATGATGAGTTTGCGGCTGTCATCATCGGGCACGATGATCTCGTAGTTGGTGTAGAGCTGCTGCACCGGCGGCGAATACACGCACAGCGACTCCTGGAACTGCATGGCGAAACGGGTCGCGCGGTCATGGTCGGAGAGCCGGGTCAGGTCCCAGACCAGGTTCTCGTTGTGCATCATGTCGCTCATGGCTCGCCCTCCCCAAGCGCGTTAGCTTGTCACTGCGTGGCGGTTCTGTGTGCTCCGGCCGACGCAGCGCCCATGCAGGCGACGGAGCAGGCCGCAATATATTCCTTAATTTGTTTTATGCACAACATTCATAATCATTCATTATATGCGCTTGGCCTGACCGCCCTTCAAAACAGTCAATCCAGCCGACACGGCCGTCTGGCCATGCGGTAACTTTCCGCAGCATGCCCGCCACCGGCACCCCGGCGCCGGACGACAACAACAAAGGAGCAACCGATGCACCCCAAGGCTTCCGCCCTGCTTGACGCCCATGTCCGCCACACCCTGAGCCGCCTGGAGGGCGAGGCACTGGATGCCCTGCTCGCCGAGGAAACGGCCGCACTTTGCCGATGGGCCGCCGGCCGCCCGGTGACCGCCATCACCGATGAAGTCCGCGTGCGCGATTTCCTGCTGCGCAACGTGTACGAGCTTACGCCCTCGGAAACCCTGCTCGCGCAGATCGGCACGCTGGCCACACACGCGCTGCAGTCACCGCTCAACAAGACCACCGCGCTCGAAGAGCTGCTCAACGTGCGCGAGTACGACCTCATCGTCGACCGCATCACCGAACTGGAAGACCTGCGCCGCCAGATCGTGCGCGCCGTGCTCAACAATCCGTCGGTCGTGCAGCTCATATCCGATCTCGTCTACAACGGCGTGAAAAACTACCTGATGGAGGACGGGGGCGTCGCAAAGAAGGTGCCCGGCATGTCCTCGCTGATGAAGATCGGCAAGGGCGTGATGGAACGTGTGGGCGCGGACGATGCGCTCGAAGGCGCGCTCAAGAGCTATGTGAAGCGCAACACGCGTGCCACCATGGAACTCAGCGAGCGCCTGGTCGAGCGCGCCATGGAAACGCCGAAGCTGAAGGCGGCCGCGCGCCAGTTCTGGCAGCAGATCAAGGGCGAGAAGCTGCACAAGCTGACGCAGTATGTGGGCAAGGATGACGTCGAGGACGTGGTCACCATCGGCGCCACCATCTGGAACCATTTCCGCCAGACCGGCTATGCGCGCGACCTGCTCGGCGAGCTGGTACACACCTGGTTCGAGCACTGGGGCGAGCAGAGCATCCTGAAGGTGCTGGAAGACATCGGTCTCGGCGAGGCGCGCCTGGTCGTGGAAGTGCAGAAGGTGGGCGGCCCCATCGTCGCCGACCTGATTGCCAGCGGCCACCTGGAAGCGCGCCTGCGCGCACAGCTCGGCGTGTTCTATGCCTCGTCCGATGTCGAGGCCGTGCTCGCCGGCTGAGCCGGCGGCAGCATAAAAAAGGGCAGCCCGCGGGCTGCCCTTTTTTATG
>DAIRDY010000024.1:0-6249 GCA_036795935.1 Moraxellaceae bacterium
GGGCCTGGGCGGGCGTATCGGCAGCGGCGAGCAGTGGCTGTCGTGGATCGGTCTTGCCGATTACCTGTCGGCGCTGTTCTTCCTGATGGATGACGTCAAGCAGAGCGGAGTGTTCAACCTGACGGCACCCAAGCCGGTGAGCAATGCCGAGTTCACCGCGACGCTGGCGGCCGCGCTCGGGCGTCCTTCCTTCCTGACGATTCCCGCCGCCGTGCTGCGCCTGGCGATGGGCGAAATGAGCGTGCTGCTTTTGGGGGGCCAGCGCGTGCTGCCCTCGCGGCTGCTGGAGGCCGGCTTCCGCTTCCGCAGTCCGACGCTGGATGCCTGCCTGCGCAACGAGCTGGGCTGAGCCGGCCGCCACCGAGGACGCCTGTGCGCAGGGAGCCGCACAGGCGCGCGGGTGTCACGCGCCCGTGGCGGTGCCTGCCATCGCAGGACGCAGGCCCCGGCGCCATCCCAGTGCCAGCAGGCCGGCCATCAGCAGCAGCACCGGGGCATTGCCCAGCGCCACATAGGGCGTGGTGCCGCGATACGCCTGCACCTCGGCGCGCAACACCAGCCGCTCGAACTGCGGTGCGCGTTCTCGCACCCGGCCGTCGGCCGCAATGATGGCGGAGATGCCGTTGTTGGTGGCGCGAATCACCTCGCGACCGGTTTCCAGCGCACGCATGCGCACCATCTGGAAATGCTGGTGCGGGCCGATGGAGCCGCCGAACCAGCCGTCATTGGAAATCGTCGCCAACATGTCGCTGCGTGCGGCGATGCGCCGCACCAGTGCCGGATAGGCAATCTCGTAACAGATCATCGGGCCCAGGCGGAACTGCTGCACGTCCAGCGGCGGCTGGTTGGCGGCACCTTCCGTAAAGCTGGTCATCGGCATGTCGAAGAAGGGAATCGCCCCGCGCAGCAGTCCCTCGAAGGGAATGAACTCGCCAAAAGGCACGAGGCGCTGCTTGTGGTAGATGCCGCGGCCCTCGCCCAGCGCAAGAATGCTGTTGTGGAAACGCAGGTGATTGATGCCGTCATCGGCGTCGATGTAGGGAATGCCGGTAACGAAGGCCGAATGCCCGGTGAGGGCGTGGTCCTGCATCTCCTCCAGTTCCTTGATGGCCTCGTGGTAGAACATCGGGATGGCCGCTTCCGGCCAGATCACGAGGCCGCGTCCCCATTCGCTCTTCGACAGCTCGCGGAAGATCTCGATGGTCTTGTCGCGCCACTCAAGCTGCCACTTGGATTCCTGCGGGATGTTGCCCTGGATGATGCTGACCGACAGCGTTTCACCGGTGGGGCGCGTCCACTGCAGTGGCATCAGCGCGGCGCCGCCCGCCCAGAGCGCAACGACCACGGCCAGCGCCGGCCAGGTGCGGCGGTCTGCGGCCACACGGACGAGCGTGAACGCGGTGAACACGGCCAGCAGGCTGACACCGAAGACGCCGGCGAGCGGTGCAAAGCCCGCCAGCGGCGTGTCGATGAAGGCATAGCCGGTGAACAGCCAGGGAAAGCCGGTGAACAGCCAGGAGCGCAGCCACTCACCCAGCACCCAGAGCGACGGCAGGGTCACGAGTGCGGCGCGGTCCAGCCGCCAGCGCGCATAGGCGAAGCCGATCAGCGCAAAGAACAGCGCCATCACCACCGCGACAATGCCGACCATGGGCACGGCCAGCCAGGGCGGCGTGTAACCGTAGTCGTGTATCGACACATACAGCCAGGAGGCGCCATAGGCCCAGAGGCCGACGCCATGGCACCAGGCAAGGAAGGCGGTGCGTCCCGGACGCTGGCCGCCGAGCAGTTCGGCGGCGAGGCCGATGGCCACGAGCGCCACCGGCCAGAGGTGGAACGGCGCGAAGGCAAAGGGTGTCACGGCGCCCAGCGCGAGCATCACGAGGGGCAGCAGGCGGTGCTGGCGCAGGGCGTCCAGCAAGGCGGCGATTCGGGGCATGGCGGAGCGGGACCGGGCGTTGTCAGGCGTGAGTGTGCGGTTTGCCCGTGACCGCCGGCTGACAGCGGTCGCGGGCGGCCGTCATTTTTTCTTCTGGGCGCGCAACAGGCGGATGGCGCGGCTGTCAGCGGCGAGCACGGTGAACACCCAGCCGTCGACATCGATGCTTTCGTCGCGCTCGGGCAGGCGCTCGAAGGCGCTCATCACGATGCCGCCGATGGTTTCGTAGTCCTCGTTGCTGAAGCGGCTGCCGACTTCCTCGTTGAAGTCGGTAATCGGCGTTACCGCCTTGACCACGAATTCGCCGGGGGCGATCTCGCGCACCAGGATGTCGTCTTCATCCTCGAAGTCATGCTCGTCGTCGATCTCGCCGACGATCTGCTCCAGTGCATCCTCCAGCGTCACCAGGCCGGCAATGCCGCCGTACTCGTTGAGCACGATGGCCATGTGGCTTTTCTTGGAGCGGAACTCCTTGATCAGGCGATCAAGGTGGGTGGACTCGGGCACGAAGAAGGCGGGGCGCAGGAAGTCTTTCAGGCTGAAGCGTTCGGACTTTTCTTCCAGCAGCTTGAGCAGGTCCTTGGCGAACAGGATGCCGACCACCTCGTCGGCATTGTCCTCGTCGAGCACCGGGAAGCGCGAGTGCGCGGAGTCGAGCAGGAGCGGCAGGAAGTCGCGGGGCGCCATGTCGGCACGCAGCGCCACCATCTGGGCCCGCGGCACCATGATCTCGCGCACCTGGCGCTCCGAGACCTGCAGTGTGGCCTCGATGATGCGCAGGGCATCCGCATCGAGCAGGCCGCGGTCGCCGGCGCTGTGGATCATCTCTGCCAGATCCTCGCGGCTTTGTGGCTCGCCACTGATGGCCTGGGTCAGTCGGCTGAGCCAGGATTTGCCATGGTCGCCCGAAGGTCGCCCGTCACTCATGATGCGTGTTGTCCTCTGTCTCTTTTTTCAGGACGGCCGTTCCCGGCCGCTGCATGTCACTTGTTTCATTCATAGGGGTTGGCGATGCCGAGGCGGGCGAGGATGGCGATTTCCATCGCCTCCATGGCGTCCGCCTCGTCATCGTCAAGATGGTCATGGCCGAGCAGGTGCAGCACGCCGTGCACCGTCAGGTGCGCCCAGTGCGCCGCCCCGGCCTTGCCCTGCTCGGCCGCCTCGCGCGCCACCACCGGCGCACAGATCACGAGGTCGCCGAGCGGCAGCACCGGGAGTTGCGCGCGCAGGAAGTCCGGCAGCTCGCTGGGGAAGGACAGCACGTTGGTGGCGTAGTCGCGTTCGCGGTACTCGCGGTTCAGCATGCGGCCTTCGTCCTCGTCGACCAGGCGCACGGTGACCTCCACCGCACGCGTCTCGCCGGCTTCGGCCAGGGCCTCTGCCGCCCAGCGCCGGAAGTCGGCCTCGGCCGGCAGCGCAGCATGCTGGCTGGCCAGTTGCAGGTCGATGACCGGGGAATCTGATGCAGCTTGCATGCCGTTCACGCGTCCGGGGTGTCGTCGGGGCTGCCGGCGACATCCGGCGCGTCCGGGCGCGGGCTGCGCCGGGGCTTGCGCTGCTCGTCCCAGGCCTCGTAGGCCTCGACGATGACCTGCACCAGCCGGTGGCGCACCACGTCGCGGGCGGTGAAGCGGGTGATGTGTATGCCCTTCACGCCGTGCAGCACGCGCAACGCATGGGCAAGGCCGGATTCCTGGCCCTTGGGCAGGTCGACCTGGGTGATGTCGCCGGTAATGACCGCCTTGGAGCCGAAGCCCAGTCGGGTGAGGAACATCTTCATCTGTTCCGGCGTGGTGTTCTGGCCTTCGTCGAGGATGATGAAGGCATTGTTCAGCGTGCGCCCGCGCATGTAGGCAAGCGGCGCCACTTCGATCACCTGCTTCTCGATGAGCTTGGCCACGCGCTCGAAGCCCAGCATCTCGTAGAGCGCGTCGTAGAGCGGGCGCAGGTAGGGATTGATCTTCTCGGCCAGGTCGCCGGGCAGGAAGCCGAGCTTCTCGCCGGCCTCGACGGCCGGACGCACCAGCAGGATGCGCCGGATCTCGTCTTTCTCCAGCAGGTGCACCGCGGCGGCGACGGCGAGATAGGTCTTGCCGGTGCCGGCGGGGCCGACGCCGAAGCTGATGTCGTGCGCCAGCAGCGCCTCGACGTATTTCTTCTGGTTCTCGCCGCGCGGGCGCACGGCGCCACGCTTGATGTGCAGGGTGATGTCGCTGTCGCTGACCACGTGCAGCGGCGGGGCGTCTTCCAGCGTGGACAGCAGCACGTGCACGGCCTCGGCATCGAGATGCTCGCGGCCGCCGGTTTCGGCGTACAGGGTTTCCAGCACGTTGACGGCGGTGTTTACCGCGCCCGGGGCACCTTCGATGCGGAAATGGTTGCCGCGGCCATGGATGGCCACGTCGAGGCGCTGTTCGATGAGTTTCAGGTGCTCGTGGAACTGCCCGCAGAGTTCGCTCAGGCGACGGGTGTCATGCGGTTCCAGCGTGAGCTGGCGGCGGGCGGGGGCAGGTGTGTTCAAGCGCGTCGGGGTTGTTCAACCATGGGCCGTCAGCATACCGCAATCAGGGGGGTGTCGGCAGCCGGCCGGAAGGCCGGTGGCAACCAGCTGATTGCCATGACCATTTTTACGGCGACACGGCCAGATCCGGGTGTCGTCGGGTATGGCCGCCGGGCTGTCTCTGTCGCCAGCCTGCCGGATTGTCGGTCACGACAGGGGGTGACAAACGGCAGGACTGTGGTATTTGTCAGCTCGCGACCAATGAGTCGAACGCAGGATGCGGTGCCGTACAAGAACAACGACAGACACCCAGGTATCCCGGAGCTCCCGCGTGCAGATGGCAATGCGGGTGCCGGGGGCCACGACAGGAGGCCTCATGCCCCCGCACCATGCCGTTCCCGCCCTGACCCAGCCCCGCTACCCCATGAGCTGGCAGGCCCGCGCCCTCAACCTGGCGCTGATGTTCACCATCAAGCCGGTGCTGGAAAAGGCACCGATCACCCCGGCCACCATGCGGCTTGGCGAGCGCCTGTACGGGCTGGCCGGCAGCTTCCTGCGCCAGCTGCCGCCCTTCGTGCAGGTGGAGCGGGCCGACTTCAACGACTTCGGGGGCGAGTGGCTGCGTGCCGGCAGTGGCCTGCGTGAGGACCGCGCCATGCTCTACCTGCATGGCGGCGGCTATTTCTTCAGCTCGGCCGAGGCGCACCGGCCGCTGACCTGGCGCCTGTCGCGCGCCGCCCGCCGCCCGGTGCTGGCCATCAACTACCGGCAGGGCGCGGCACACGGCATCGACGCCGCGCGCGCCGATGCACTGGCGGCCTACCAGCACCTGCTGGACCGCGGCTATCCGCCCGAGAACATCCTGATCGGCGGCGACTCCGCCGGCGGCCACCTGACGCTGGTGACGCTGCAGGCGCTGCGCGACCAGGGCTTGCCGCTGCCGCGTGCCGGCATGTGCTTCTCGCCGTGGACCGACCTCAGCTGCGAGGGCGAGTCCTATGCCGACAACCGCCACCTCGACCCGATGTTCGCCGCGCGCGCCGTGCGCGACCTGTCGCGCTATTTCGCCAGCGAGCGCGATCCCTACCATCCGCATGTTTCGCCGCTGCATGGCGACTTCTCCGGCCTGCCGCCGCTCCTGTTCACGGCCGGCTCCACCGAGGTGCTGCGTGACGATGCACGCCGTGCCGCCCTGCGTGCGCAGGAGCATGGCGTGCCGGTGGTCTACGAGGAGTGGCACGGCATGCCGCATGTGTTCCAGCTCTTCGCTTTCTGGCTGCCGGAGGCGCGTGCCGCCTACCGCCATATCAGCCGCTTCATCCACATGGTCGAACAGGCGCATTAAGTGCCGGCGATGCTCGCTACGGCCGGCAGCTAAGGCCTGTTGCCGCCACTCCCGCCAACCCCGGTGCCCGCAAGGGCCCGGGGTTTTGCGTCATGGGGGTGATTACGGATTGCCGCCGGCCGCTGCGCGGCCGGAGAGTCCCGGGAGCGCCGGCACGGAGGCCGGCAATGCTGCCCGGAGTCCGCCATGGATCTGCGTCATTTCGGCCTTGTGGCCTGCCTGTGTCTGCCCGCCGCCCTGCCGGCCGGGAGCCTGTATCGCCATACCGATGCCAACGGCAACACCGTCTTCACCGACCGCGCCCTGCCCGGCAGCGAGCCGGTGGTGCTGGGGCAGGGAACGACGGTGTCCGGGGCCGGCCTCGGCCAGCGCACGCCCTATGGCGGCAAGGCGGCCAGCGCGCGCGGGCGCGAGCACGAACAGGTGGCGGCGCGGCGCCGGCAGCGCGACACCTGCGACAAGCTG